>DASWYJ010000329.1:0-2633 GCA_036405035.1 Burkholderiaceae bacterium | reverse complement strand
AGTCGCCGGGCCGCACGGCCTCGCGCTTGAAGACCGAGTCGCGGTAGCCGAAGGCGCACTGGGCAGCGCTCAGCGTGAAGCACTCACCGGTGTCCAGATGCACGGCGTCGAGCGACTCGAAGCGGTCCTGCAGCTCCACGCCATAGGCGCCGATGTTCTGCACCGGCGAGGCGCCCACGGTGCCGGGGATCAGCGCCAGGTTCTCCAGGCCGGGCCAGCCCTGCTGCAGCGTCCACTGCACGAGCGCATGCCAGTTCTCGCCGGCACCGGCCTCCACAATCCACGCGCGCGGGGTTTCCTCCACCAGCCGGCGGCCCATGGCCTCGACCTTCAGCACCACGCCTTTCACGTCGCCCGTGAGCACCAGATTGCTGCCCCCGCCCAGCACAAAACGGGGCTGCGCGGCCAGCGCCGGGTCGGCCAGCGCCGCCTGCACATCGGCCTCGCTGTGGATGCGCACGAGGGTGTGCGCTTTCGCCACAATGCCGAAGCTGTTGTAGGGCTGCAGGGGTACATGGAACTCGGCGATCATGGGAGAATTGTCAGCGATTCAGCGGGCCGGGTGCGCAATGCACGGCGGCCCCGGTTTTTTGGCGCCATTACGGATTACGGTGAACCCCCATGCCCTCTTTTGATACGGTCTGCGAAGCCAACCTCGTCGAGGTAAAAAACGCGGTGGAAAACGCCGCCAAGGAAATCGCCACACGCTTCGATTTCAAAGGCACCTCGGCCGCCATCGAGCTGAAGGACAAGGACATCACGCTGTTTGGCGATGCCGACTTCCAGCTCCGCCAGGTGGAAGACATCCTGCGCGCCAAGCTGGCCAAGCGCGAGGTGGACGTGCGCTTCCTCGACATCGGCGACGTGCAGAAGATGGGCGGCGACAAGGTCAAGCAGGTGGTGAAGGTGCGCAACGGCATCGAGAGCGACCAGGCCAAGAAGATCCAGAAAGCCATCAAGGACAGCAAGCTCAAGGTGCAGGGCGCGATCCAGGGCGACGCGGTGCGCGTGACCGGCACCAAGCGCGACGACCTGCAGGCCGCCATGGCCCTGCTGCGCAAGGAAATCGCCGACTTGCCGATTTCCTTCAACAACTTCCGCGACTGACACCCCCCGTGCTGCGGCGCACCGCTGCGTGGCTGTTGCTGGGGCCGCTGCTCGCGGGTGGTGCGCTGGCGCAGCCGGCGGCAGGGCCTTCGGTGGCGCTCACCGGCATGCTGGGCCGGCGCGCACTGCTGCTGGTGGATGGCGGCGCGCCGGTGAGCGTGGCCGCCGGTGAAACCCACCGCGGCGTAACCGTAATCAGCACCCAGGGCGACGAGGCCGTGCTCGAGATCGGTGGGCGCCGCCACACACTGCGGGTGGGCGACGCGCCCACCAACGTGGGCAACACCACCCCGGCTGGAGGCGGCCAGCGCATTGTGCTCACAGCGGTGAGCGGCGGGCATTTTGTGGCGCAGGGCAGCATCCACAGCCGGCCGGTGGTCTTCATGGTCGATCCCGGCGCCACCTTCGTGGCCATGGGCGTGCCGGATGCCCAGCGCATCGGGCTCGATTACCAGCGCGGCCAGCCCGTGCGGCTGAACACCGCCAACGGCCAAGTGGCCGGCTGGCGCATCCAGCTCGGCTCGGTGCGAATCGGCGATGTGGAAGTGTTCGGCATCGACGCCGTGGTCACCCAGGCCGCCATGCCCTATGTGCTGCTGGGCAACAGCTTCCTCAGCCGCTTCCAGATGCGGCGCGACAACGAGCAGATGGTGTTGGAGCGGCGGTATTAGCGGGGTGCACCGCAACGCGATTGCGTGTGCGGTCGTAAAGTGAAGCATACATAGCGTAGTTGACTTTAGGCCAACCGATACGAAAAATATCTGTATGGATAAATCTAGTTAGAGCGAACCTTGTATGGATGCCGCGTTTGCCTTCGCGCAGTTTTGGCTAGCACCACTGCTTACGCTCTTGGTCAGCATCGTCTACTTCCGCACCTCACCGTCTGGTCAAGGAATGGCGGAGCGCCTCGCCGTGTCTGCACATGGCTGCGTCATTGCGGTCTTGTACTTTGGTGCGCTCACTTTCTGGTGGGCGGGTGCCTCTCGCCCTGCTTATGGCAAGTTGTTTGCGTACTCGCTCCTCGTTCCGCTTGTCCTCATGGGGTTCGCCTTTGTCAAATTCCGAGGTAAGGCGTCGGTACACCTACTACAAATTGTCAATCTCGTGGGGCTGTTCTGGACTTTTTTTGTCGGCAGCATGGCCATTACCGGAGACTGGTTATGAAGCGCTCTAACCCGTCTATCGAGCGGATGGCCACAAGCATGCCTCGCGTGCTGGCGTCAGCTGCTCAACCCCACCGTTAGGCCTTATGCCGCAATCCACTACCTACATTCATCTCGAAGCAGGAGCCACTCCCCCCGAAATTCAAGTACCAACGCCAGCCCGCGTTGTCGTCGCCGTAGAAGTCGAGGTATCACCCCAATGGCAGGCCATGGTTAGCAACTGGCTCGTTGCTTCGGGCTGCCTGTACATGATGGCTTGAGCCATAGGCTGCAGCTCGTGGGATGACTCTGTAGACATGGCAAATCAGAAGGAATTTAAGTTTGGTGAAATTCCTGAGAATCGCTTCATCATGACCACCTGGC
>DASWYJ010000328.1:0-4225 GCA_036405035.1 Burkholderiaceae bacterium | reverse complement strand
CTGCTGACCGAGCCCCTCGCCGAGTCGCTCGGTCTGTCGCCGGGGCTGCTGCAGGTGACGGGCGCCATGCTGCTCGGCTACGCCGCCATAGCCATTGCGGTTGCGCGGTCCGAGCCCATGCCCCGAGGCTGGCTGTGGGTGCTGATCATGGGCAACTTTGCCTGGGCGCTGGCCAGCCTGGCGCTGCTGCTGGGCTCCACGCTCACGCCCACCTTGCTGGGCCAGGCCTATTTGCTGGTGCATGTGGTCTCGGTGGCCATGCTGGCCGAGCTGCAGTGGTTTGGCGTGCGCCGCCTGCCAACCTGGGCTGCGGCGTGATGGAGATCGGTTGTTTGCTCCTGAAAATATAGCTGCTTGCGCTTGTCCATCAAGCGCCAGGGGCATTTTTTATGCCGATATCGGGCTCGGGTGGCGTGGATCGGGCGCCCCGACCACGCCGCACAGGGTTGGGGGCCGCGTTTGCATAGCCCCACGATTGCACCGCCATGCAGGACTGCCAGAATAGGCTTTGTTGCCTTTCACAGGAGTTTGCCATGGCCGTATCACGCAAGTTGTCGCCCAAGCCCGCCCGCCACGCGTTTGCCAACACCCTCAAGAGTTTCAAGACAGTGTCTGGCAAAGAAGGCCAGTTCTACTCGCTGCCCGCGCTGGCCAAGCAGTTCCCCCAGATCCAGCGCTTGCCCGTGTCGATCCGCATCGTGCTCGAATCGGTGCTGCGCAATTGCGATGGCCGCAAGGTGACCGCCGAGCATGTGCAACAGCTTGCGCACTGGGCGCCCAATGCCGCGCGTACCGACGAGATTCCGTTTGTCGTCTCCCGCGTGGTGCTGCAGGACTTCACCGGCGTGCCGCTCTTGGCCGACCTGGCCGCCATGCGCAGCGTGGCCGTGAAACTGGGCAAGAACCCCAAGAAGATCGAGCCGCTGGTGCCTGTGGACCTGGTGGTGGACCACTCGATCATGATCGACTACTACGGCAAGAAGATCACGCCGCAGCATGTGGCGCAGCTGGCGCACTGGGAGCCCAATGCCGAGCGCACCGACGAAATCCCTTTTGTGGTGGCCCGTGTGGTGCTGCAGGATTTCACCGGCATCCCGCTGCTGGCCGACCTGGCCGCGATGCGCAGCGTGGCCAAAAAGCTGGGCAAGGACCCCAAACGCATCGAGCCGCTGGTGCCGGTCGATCTGGTGGTGGACCACTCGGTCATGGTGGACCACTACGGCAAGAAAAACTCGCTCGACCTCAACATGAAGCTCGAGTTCCAGCGCAACCGCGAGCGCTACGAATTCATGAAATGGGGCATGCAGGCTTTCGATACCTTTGGCGTGGTGCCGCCGGGCTTCGGCATCGTGCACCAGGTGAATCTCGAGTACCTGGCGCGCGGTGTGCACAAAACGGCCAAGGACGTGTACTACGCCGACACGCTGGTCGGTACCGACAGCCACACCACCATGATCAACGGCATTGGTGTGGTCGGCTGGGGCGTGGGCGGCATCGAGGCCGAGGCGGCGATGCTGGGCCAGCCGGTCTACATGCTGACCCCCGACGTGGTGGGTTTTGAGCTCACCGGCCGGCTGCGCGAAGGCGTGACCGCGACCGACCTGGTGCTGACCGTCACCGAAATCCTGCGCCAGCACAAGGTCGTGGGCAAGTTTGTGGAGTTCTGCGGCGAAGGCACCCGCACACTGGCGCTGCCCGACCGCGCCACCATTGCCAACATGGCGCCCGAGTACGGCGCGACCATGGGCTTCTTTCCGGTGGACGACAAGACGCTCGACTACTTCCGCGGCACCGGCCGCAGCAAGGCCGAGATTGAGGCGTTCGAGGCCTATTTCCGCGCGCAGGGCCTGTTCGGCGTGCCGCTGGCCAAGGACATCCAGTACTCGCAGCTGGTGAAGCTGGATCTCGGCGACGTCACGCCCAGCCTGGCCGGCCCGAAGCGCCCGCAGGACCGCATCGAGCTGGGCAAGGTTGCGGGGCAGTTCGCCAGCCTGTTCAGCCAGCCGGCGGCAGCCAATGGCTTCAACCGGCCCGCCGAGCTGCTGCACACCCGCTACCACCTGCGGCCCGATGAAGATGGGGTGCCCGGCAAGGTTCCGGCCAATCCGCGTACGCCGGAAGGTGCGCAGCGCTCGGTGGTGGAAATGGAGGGCAACAAGCCCACGCTGGAGGCTGCGCAGTCCGAGGCCGCGGCGCCGGCCAAGCCGGTATCCGACATCACGATTGGCAATGGCGACGTGCTGATCGCTGCCATCACCAGTTGTACCAACACCTCCAACCCCAGCGTGCTGCTGGCCGCTGGCCTCTTGGCCAAAAAGGCAGTGGAGGCGGGGCTCAAGGTGCAGCCGCACATCAAGACCTCGCTGGCGCCGGGCTCGCGCATCGTCACCGAGTACCTGACGCAGACCGGCCTGTTGCCCTACCTGGAGAAGCTTGGCTTTGCGTTGGCCGGCTACGGCTGCACCACCTGCATCGGCAATGCCGGGGATCTGACGCCGGAGCTGAACGACGTCATCACGCAGAACGACCTGGTGTGCGCGGCCGTGCTCTCGGGCAACCGCAACTTCGAGGCCCGCATCCACCCCAACCTGAAAGCCAACTTTCTGGCCAGCCCGCCGCTGGTGGTGGCCTACGCGATTGCCGGCACCGTCAACCGCGACCTGATGACCGAGCCCGTGGGCCAAGGCAAGGGCGGGAAAGATGTGTACCTGGGCGACATCTGGCCGACCAGCGACGAAATCTACAAGCTGCTGAAGTTTGCGATGAACGGCAAGGCCTTCCGCGAGAACTACGCCAAGGTGAAAACCGAGCCGGGCAAGCTGTGGGAAAAGATCAAGGGCGTGGCCGGGCAAACCTATGTATGGCCCGCCAGCACCTATATTGCCGAGCCGCCGTTCTTCCAGGGCTTCACACTGGCGGATGTGGCGCCCAGCGAAGCGCCGGTGGGTGTGGTCAGTGCCAACGCCGCGGTGCGGCCGCGCGACCCCGGCATCTCGGTGCAACAGGCCCGCATCATGGCGCTGTTCGGCGACTCCATCACCACCGACCACATCTCGCCCGCCGGCTCCATCAAGGAAAGTTCGCCGGCCGGCCAGTGGCTCATTGCCAACGGCGTGCTGAAGGCCGACTTCAACAGCTACGGCGCGCGCCGCGGCAACCACGACGTGATGATGCGCGGCACCTTTGCCAATGTGCGCATCAAGAACCTGATGATCCCGCCCGGTGCCGACGGTTCGCGCGAGGAGGGTGGCGTCACCTTGTTCCAGCCCGGCGGTGAAAAGAAGTTCATCTACGACGCCGCCATGCAGTACATCGCCGACGGCACGCCCACGGTGATCTTCGCCGGCGAGGAATACGGTACCGGCTCGTCGCGCGACTGGGCCGCCAAGGGCACGCAGCTGCTGGGCATCAAGGCCGTGGTGGCGCGCAGCTTCGAGCGCATCCACCGCAACAACCTGGTGGGCATGGGTGTGCTGCCGCTGCAGTTCAAGGGCGGTGATTCATGGCAGTCGCTGGGGCTGCAGGGCGATGAGCTGATCGACGTGCTGCCCGACCCCGACCTGCGGCCACAGAGCGACGCCACGCTGGTCATCACCCGCGCCGATGGCACGCAGCAGCACGTGACCGTGACCTTGCGCATCGACACACCGATCGAGGTTGACTACTACCGGGCGGGTGGCATCCTGCCCTTCGTGCTGCGCCAACTCCTGGCCGCGTGACGCTACCGATACTCGTTGCCGGCGGTGGCATCGGCGGGCTGGCCACGGCGCTGGCTTTGTCGCGCGCCGGCCTGCCGGTCACGGTGCTGGAACAGGCGGCGGCCTTTGGCGATGTGGGCGCGGGTATCCAGCTCGGGCCCAATGCGGTGCGGCTGCTCGATGGCTGGGGCTTGGGTCCCGCGCTGCGCGCGGTGGCGGCCACGCCGCAGCAGCTGCAGGTGCGCGATGCGCACAGCGGCCACACGCTGGGCACACTGCGCCTGGGCGCTGCGATGCGCCAGCGCTACGGCCACGACTACCTGAGCGCCCACCGGGCCGATCTGCACAAGCTGCTGCTGGACGCCGCGCGCCAGGCGGGGGCTGCGGTCGTTTCGGGATTTACTATAAAAAACATAGCTGAAGAGCCATATTCGGTGCTGGCCAGTGGCATCAATCATGCTAAGAAAGCAGAAAATGTCGAAGGCCAGGCCCTGATTGGCTGCGACGGCCTGTGGAGCGTGGTGCGC
>DASWYJ010000327.1:0-2775 GCA_036405035.1 Burkholderiaceae bacterium | reverse complement strand
CCCCACACGACCCGGAACGCGCCATCACCAAGAACCGCCAGCCCGGCAAGTGCTGCGACATGGGTTGCTCTACTCCCGGCCAGCCGATGATGGTCGATTTGCCCACGGTGGAGGCGACGCTGCCGTCGCGCCGCGCAACGGCCGGGGAATAAGCGCCCCGCTAGAGGCCTGGCGCCCCCGCGTGCATAGAATGGCTGGACCAACCATCCAACAACGATTCGCAGGGGACCCAGGCCATGAAAGAGGAATTGATGCAACCCGCCGCCACCATTGCAGGCGCCCTGCTGGCCGCCAACCCCAACGCGCTGCGCGATCCGGATGCGGTGGCCAAGGTCTTCATTGCGACCTACCGCCAGCTGGAAAAAGCCACCCACGAACTGGCCCGCAAGCCGGCCGCCGCACGCACGCAAACCGCGACCGCCGCATCGGCCACCGTGGCAGGCGCTGGCAAGGCGCCAAAAAAGGGCTGAGCGGCCAGGCTCAGGGTGCCGGCAACAGCCGCACCAGGCGCCCGTTGGTGCTGTCGGTCAACACATAGAGCAGGCCGTCCGGCCCCTGCCGCACATCGCGGATGCGCTGGCCCAGGTCGGCCAGCAGCTTGCTTTCACGCACCACCTTGCCGGTGAAGGGCGCGGCCAGTTCGATGCGGTCCAGGTAGCTGAATTTCAGCGAGCCGACGAACAGGTTGCCCTTCCATGCCGCGCCATAACGGTCGCTGGTGAGAAACACCATGCCCGACGGCGCGATCGACGGCACCCAGTAGTGCAGCGGCTGCTCCATGCCGGCCTTCTGCGTCAGGCCGTCGCCGATCTTGCCGCCGCCGTAGTTCTCGCCATAGGTGATGACTGGCCAGCCGTAGTTCCTGCCGGGCTGCGGCAGGTTGATCTCGTCACCGCCTTGCGGGCCATGCTCGACCAGCCAGTAGGTGCCGTCCGGCGCCAGTGTCGCGCCCTGTGGATTGCGGTGGCCGTAGCTCCAGATTTCGGGCAGCGCCCCGGCCTTGCCCACGAAGGGGTTGTCGGCGGGCACCGAACCGTCCTTGTGGATGCGCACCGTCTTGCCGTGGTGATTGTCCAGCGTCTGGGCGTCGTCCTTGCGGTGAAACCGGTCGCCCAGCGACAGCAGCAGCTTGCCGTCGCGCGTTTCGACGATGCGGCAGCCAAAGTGTGCGCTGCTGGCGAATTTGGGTTTCTGGCTGAACAGCACCCGCACCTGCTCCAGCCGGCTGCGGTCGGCCGACAGGCTGGCGCGGGCCAGCGCGGTGCTGTTGCCGCCCTCGCCGGGCTCCGAATAGCAGAAGTACACGGTGCGGTTTTTGGCGAAGTCCGCGTCGGTCACCACATCGAGCAGGCCGCCCTGCCCGCCTGCCGCCACCGGGGGCACGCCCGCCAGCGGTGGGTTGAGCCGGCCGTCGGCCTCCACCACCCGCATGCGGCCCGGGCGCTCGGTGACCAGAAAGCGCCCTTCGGGCAAAAACGCCACCGCCCACGGGTTTTGCAGGCCGGTGACCACCGGCTCGGGCCGCACCGCCTGCGCGTGCAGTGCGGGCACGCCGCCGCCCAGCAGCAAAACCGCTATTGAATAGATAGCTGCAGAGGCATATTTCGCGCTGGCCAGTGGCATATTTCACTCCAAAAAAGGCCGTAACAGCCCGCCGCGATGACTTTCAGATCGCCACCACCACCCGGCCACGCACCTGGCCCGCCATCAGCTCCTGGGCCTTGGCAATGGCGCCTTCAAGCGGCACTTCCACGATCATCGACTCCAGCAGCGCCGGGTCGAGATCGCGCGCCAGCCGCTCCCAGGCCTGCTGGCGTTTGGCCAGCGGTGCCATCACCGAGTCGACACCTGCCAGCGTAACGCCGCGCAGGATGAAGGGCATCACGGTGGTTGGCAAGTCCATGCCCTGGGCGAGGCCACAGGCCGCCACGGTGCCGCCATAGCGGGTTTGTGCCAGCGCATTGGCCAGCGTGTGCGAGCCCACCGCATCGACCACACCTGCCCAGCGCTCCTTCTGGAAGGGCTTGCCGGGGGCCGACAGTTCGGCCCGGTCGATGATGGCGGTGGCGCCGAGCGACTTCAGATAGGCCTCTTCGCTGGCCTTGCCGGTGGCGGCCACCACCTGGTAGCCCAGCTTGCCCAGCAGGGCAATGGCCACACTGCCCACGCCGCCCGTGGCACCGGTCACCAGGATTTCACCCGCTCCGGGCTGCACGCCGCGCTCCTCCAGCGCGATCACGCACAGCATGGCGGTGTAGCCGGCCGTGCCGATGGCCATGGCCTGCCGGGACGTGAAAGCCGCCGGCAGCTTCACCAGCCAGTCGCCCTTCAGGCGGGCCTTTTCGGCCAGGCAGCCCCAGTGGGTTTCGCCCACGCCCCAGCCGTTGTGCACAAAGCGGTCGCCGGCTTTCCACGCCGGGTGGGACGATTCCAGCACCGTGCCCGAGCCGTCCACACCGGCCACCATGGGCCAGCTGCGCACCACCGGGCTCTTGTTGCAGATGGCCAGGCCGTCCTTGTAGTTCAGCGTGGAATGGCTCACCGCCACGGTAACGTCGCCGGCCGGCAGGCGCGACTCCTCCAGGGTTTGGACAGAGGCGCTGAACGCCTCGCCTTTTTCCAGCAGCAATGCCTTGAACATGGGGTCTCCTTAGGGTTGGGGGAATGTGAGGGAATCCACAAAACGCTGTACCGCAGCATCCAGCGGATGGGTGTCGCGCGCCAGGGTGGCGCGCAGCACGGCGCCTTCCCAGTGCGCCCAGAAATCGTGGGCCA
>DASWYJ010000326.1:0-12269 GCA_036405035.1 Burkholderiaceae bacterium | reverse complement strand
ATGTCCACCACCTCGCTGACGGCATCCACCAGCAGGCCCAGTTCCACCCGCTCGCCGTTGCGCACGGTATCGAAGATCACGATGCAGGTCTTCTTGCTCAAACTGGCCGGTGTCCGGCCGAAGCGGGCCTGCAGGTCGATCACCGGAACCACGGCGCCCCGCAGGTTGATGACACCGCGCACGAATCCCGGCATCAGCGGCACCGGCGTCATCGGGCCGTACTGGATGATCTCGCGCACGGTGCGGATGTCCATCGCAAACACCTCCTCGCCCAACACGAAGGTCAGGTATTGCGCGGTCGATCCGTCCTGCACTGCAGCATGGTCTGTATGCATGGCCACACCTCAATAGGGACGAAAACCACCGACAGCCTGGGCGCGCTGGGGCAAGGGAGCCGCTACGGCCCGCAGGCCCGGGCCGGTGGTCTTGCGCGGCAGGGGGTCGCTATCGATACGGCTCTTGCGGACGGGCATGCGGATACCGTCGTCATTGCCCGCATTGAAGAAGCTGATCGACTGCTGCAACTGTTCAGCCTGGCCGGAGAGCTCCTCGGACGTGGCGGCCAGTTCCTCGGAGGCCGAGGCATTCTGCTGCGTGGCCTTGTTGAGCTGCGACATCGCACCGCCGATCTGCGTGACCGACTGGCTTTGTTCGGCCGATGCAGCGGCGATCTCCTGCACCAGCTCGGAGGTCTTCTGGATGGAGGGAACCATTTCCTCGAGCAGCTTGCCCGCGCGTTCGGCGGTGGACACGCTGCTGGAGGCCAGGTCGCCGATTTCCTTGGCGGCTTCCTGGCTGCGTTCGGCCAGCTTGCGCACTTCGGCCGCCACGACCGCAAAACCCTTGCCATGTTCCCCTGCACGTGCGGCTTCGATGGCGGCATTCAGTGCCAGCAGGTTGGTCTGGTAGGCGATATCGTCGACGATGCTGATCTTGGCCGCGATCTGCTTCATTGCGGTTACGGTCTGCGTGACCGCCTGGCCGCCTTCGCTGGCTTCCTTGGACGACTTGGTGGCCATGCTGTCGGTGACCTTGGCGTTGTCGCTGTTCTGCGATATCGAGGCCGACATCACGTCGATGGATGCGGTGGTTTCTTCCACCGACGACGCCTGCTCGCTGGCCGCCTGGGACAGTGACTGTGCAGTGGCGCTGACCTGGTTGGCCGCACCGGTCAGGGCGTCGGCTGCAGCACGTACTTCTTCAATGATGCCGGCCAGCTTGTCGCAGCTGGAATTGGCATCCCGCTTGACCTGGTCGAAGATGCCTTCGGCATCGCGGGTGATGCGCTGGCCCAGGTCACCGCTGGCCATGCTGGAGAACATGCGGCCCACATCCTCGATGATGCTGGCCAGTTTTTCACTGGTTGCATTGGCATCGTCCTTGACCTGGCCAAACGTGCCTTCGTACGTGTTGGTGATGCGCTGCGACAGGTCGCCTTCCGCCAGTGCGCTGAACACCCGACCCACATCACTGAAGATCACCGAGGTGGTTTCCATCAGCGTGTTGACGCCGGCACACAGCGTGCCGATCGGGCCGCTCTTTCCTTCCAGCGGAATGCGCTGCGTCAGATCACCGTCGCGGGCGGCGGATGTCACCTGCTGGGCCTGCTCGACGGCCTGGCGCAGCATGGTGCTGGCCTGCACTTCGGCGGTCACGTCGGTGGCGTACTTCACAACCTTGTACGGCTTGCCGTTCAGATCGAAGATGGGGTTGTAGCTGGCCTGGATCCAGATTTCCTTCCCACCCTTGCCGATGCGGCGGTATTGGCCGGAGTCGAATTCGCCGCGGTTGAGCTTTTCCCAGAACTGCCGGTATTCCAGTCCGCTGCTGATGGCGGGGTCGACAAACATACTGTGGTGCCGGCCCTGGATTTCATCAAGCCGGTAGCCCACCGTGCCCAGAAAGTTGTCATTGGCGCGCAGGATGGTTCCGTCGAGCTTGAACTCGATCACGGCCTGGGCCTTGTCCACCGCATTCAGCTGGCCTTCGAAATCGGCGAGCTGCAGGCGTTGCGCCGTCACATCGGTGGCGATCTTGACGATCTTGGCCACGCGACCCATTTCGTCCTTCACCGGTGCGTATACAGCCTGGATCCATACCTCCTGGCCGCTCTTGGTCACGCGCTTGAAAACCGCGTTCTGTGCCTGGCCGTTGTTCAGGTCGCGCCAGAACTGCGCATAGGCGGTGGATGCCGACGTGGCGGGGTCCACGAACTGCCGGTGGTGCTTGCCCCTGATCTCGTCAAGCTGGTACCCCATCAGCGACAGGAAGTTGGTGTTGGCGTGGAGTACATGCCCACCCAGATCGAATTCGATGTAGGCGTATGACTGGTCGATGGCGCCCAGAATTCCGCGGGCGTTCTGGCGCTCGATCTCGGCGGCGGTGACGTCGTAGCGCACACCGAGGTATTTCTTCGGTTTGCCCTTCTCGTCCAGCACAGGTGCGATCACTGCATCCACGTAGTACGGCGTGCCGTCCTTGGCGCGGTTCTTGATCACGCCGCGGAAGGTGTCGCCCCGGCCAATGGTGGACCACAGCTGCTTGAAGGTGTCCTTCGGCATGTCCGGGTGCCGTGTGGTGCTGTGCGGCTGGCCGATCAGTTCCGTACGGCTGTACTTTGAGATCTCGATGAACTTGTCGTTGACGCTGACGATGTCGCCCTTCTTGTCGGCTTCCGAGACGATGCTGGTGACGTTCATGATGTCGGTGCGCACCTTCAGTTCGGCTTCGACGTCATCGAGCCGCAGCTTGACCTGGGCCAGTGTGGCTTCGGCGTCGCGCCGGGCCGCTTCCTGCTTGTGCAGTTCTTCGCTGATGTGGGCGAGTTCGGACCCGGCAAAGAGGCGGGCGAGCAGCGAGGGGGTGCCGGATGGGGTCATGGTGTCTGTCTTTCAGTGGAAGGGTTCTGGATGCGGCTGCCGGCTTCACCGGCTGAGCGGGTGGATGAGCCAGGCTGTTCCGCCGCCAGCAGGCTCAGGGAGGCCACGTCGAAAATCAATGCGACTTCGCCATTGCCGAGGATGGACGAGCCCGACATGCCCCGCAGACTGCGGAACATGCGGCCCAGCGGTTTGATCACGGTCTGGTGCTGTCCCAGCAACTGGTCCACCATCACGCCATAGCGCTGCCCGCCCGACTGGATGACCACCACGCTGCTGCGTTCGGGTGCCGGGGAGTCGAGGGCATAGAGCTTGCGCAGGCTGAGCACCGGCAGTACCTGGCCGCGCAGCTCGACCACGCTGCGGCCGCGCGGGTCCAGCGGCGTGGCGGTGGGGCGGCTCTCGATGACCTCAACCACCGCGTCGAGCGGGAAGATGAATTTGCTGCCCTCCACGCCGACCAGGAATCCGTCGATGATGGCCAGCGTGAGTGGCAGGCGGATCTCGATGCGGCTGCCCGCACCTTCCGCACTCTGGATGGTGACCGTGCCGCGCAGCGCCTCGATGTTGCGCTTGACCACGTCCATGCCCACGCCGCGGCCTGAGAGGTTGGTGATGGCCTCGGCCGTGGAGAACCCCGGCGCAAACAGCAGTTTCAGGATGTCGGCGTCCGTTGGGGTGGTGCCGCGTTCCACCAGGCCGCGGTCCCAGGCGCGTGCCAGCACCTTGTCGCGGCGGACGCCGCGCCCATCGTCGTCGATGCGGATCAGGATGCTGCCTGACTCATGGCAGGCACTGAGGGTCAGGCGCCCCTGCGCCGGTTTGCCCTGCGTGACCCGTTCTTCGGGAGTTTCGAGGCCGTGGTCCAGCGCATTGCGCACCAGATGCATCAGCGGATCGGCAATGCGTTCCACCACCGATTTGTCGAGTTCGGTTTCACCACCCACGATCTCCAGCGCCACGTCCTTGCCCAGTTCCGAAGCGGTGTCGCGCACCACACGGCGGAAGCGGGCAAAGGTTTCACCAATCGGCACCATGCGCAACTGCAGCGTGCCGTTGCGGATTTCCTCGATCAGCCGGGTGATCTGCTGGTGCACTTCGACCAGGGGACCGTTGCGGGCCTGGCGCGACAGCAGCGAGGCGCCCGCGCCGGCAATCACGAGCTCACCGAGCAGGTTGATCACGGTGTCGAGCCGGTCGGCCTGGACCCGGATGAAGCGCCCATCCTCCGGGGTGGTTTCGCGCGCCCTGGCGGTGGTGGCAACCGGTACCACAACAGGCGGCGCCGATACCGCCCTGGTGGGCGCTTCAGTATCCAGATGCAGGGTGCAATCGTCCCGGACGAAGCTGAAAGCCGCTTCGATGGCGCTGCGGCCCACGTCGGTTTCCAGCGTGAAATCCATGGCCAGATGGCAGGTTTCCGGATCGAGCTGGTCCAGCGCCGGGATGCGGCCCTGTGCGCATTGCATGCCCGATACGGTTCCGAGCCGGGCCAGATAGCGCACGATGGCCAAGGGATCCATCCCGTTGCGAAAAGTGTCCGGTCCGAACTCTGCCTGGATGCGCCAGCGCTCCTGGCGCAGGCTGGCGGATGCCTGCTCCGAAGCAGGTGTTGGCGTGGCGGCTTCGGCCCCGCTTCCGGAATGGCGTTGCAGCTCTGCCACCAGACTGGCGCGGTGGTCGGCATCGGCTTCGGCGGCGTCCGGTTGGGCCACCAGATGGCCGATGGCGTCGTTGCAGCGCAGCAGCAGGGTACTCAGCGCGCGTGTCAGCGGAACATGGCCGGCACGCACGCGGTCCAGCAGGGATTCGACATGGTGGGTGAAGGCCACCACGGTTTCCAGGCCGAAAATGCCCGCCGACCCCTTGACCGTATGGGCGCAACGAAACAACGCGTCGAGCAGGTCGCGGTCGTCTGGTGTGTCCTCCAGGCGCAGCAGCAATTGCTCAATGGTGGCAATTTGCTCCTGCGCTTCGCTGATGAATGCCGGAAGTGCTTCAGCAACAAACGACAGATCACCATCCGGTGCGCGCGGGGGGGCGCTCATGGGGTGTGTTCCCCGGTGGCATTTCCGTTCCCCAGCAGGCCGTCCAGGCCCAGGCTGCGGCAGGCGTCGCGCAGTGTTTCCTGCGGCTCGACCAGCCGTGTTGCCAAGCCCCGGGCCTGCAGCGCGCCAGCGAGGCCCGCCAGCAACTGCAGGCCGGCGCCATCGACCTCTGCGACATGGCGTGCATCGAGCGTGCAGGCCGTGCTGCCGGCCGGCAGGCCCTGCAGCCAGGCCAGCCAGCGCTGGCAGATGTCGGTTGCGTTGTAGATGGTGAGCTCGGCGGGGAGTGCGAGGGTGGGTTCCATGGGGTCTACGGCTGGATGAGTTTGGACACCGCATCGAGCAACTGCGGCGGATTGAAGGGCTTGACGATCCATGCCTTGGCGCCTGCGGCCCGGCCCTGTTCCTTCTTCTGATCCTGGCCTTCGGTGGTCAGCATGATGACCGGCGTGAACTTGTGGCGCGGGCTTTGCTTGACCTGGGTCACGAAGGTGATCCCGTCCATGTTGGGCATGTTGACGTCGCTGACGATGAGGTTCACCTTGCCCGCTGCGTCGAGCTGGGTCAGGGCCTCCTTGCCGTCACCGGCCTCCAGCACGTCGTAGCCTGCCCGGCTGAGCGCGATCTTCACCACCTGGCGCAGGGAGCTGGAGTCGTCAACGATGAGAATGGTCTTTGCCATGGGGCAGGGCTTTCAGAAGAAGGTGACATCCGCGCCAGCGGTGGGTGCGGTACCGGGGGCTGTGGCATTGCCAACGGCACGCTGCTCGGCGGTGGTGTAGCCGCTGGACAACACGGCAGACCATGCACCCGGGTCCAGCGGCGTGCCGTTGGCAATGGCCTCCTGCAGCTGGGCGGCTGCGTTCTGGATGGAGCCGTGTACCTGGTCGAGAATCTGGTGCACGCGATCCTGGAACTGGAAAGCGACCATCAGCTGCTCGACCTGCGCCTTGACCAGTGCACCGCGGGAACTGAGATCGGCGGCGCGGCTGTCCAGTGCCGTCACCACGTTGTTCACCCGCTCGAGTACGGCGTTGATGGTGTGTTCTGACTGGGTGATCGTGGCCGAGTCGCTGGCCGAACGGCTTGCGGCCTGCTCCAGCGCCTTCTGCATGCAGTCGCGCACATCATTGACCCGCTCCTGGATGCGTTTTCCGGTTTCACCCGATTCGGTGGACAGCCGCCGCACTTCGTTGGCCACCACCGAGAAACTGCGCCCCGCCGGGCCGGCGCGCGCCGCCTCGATGGTTGCGTTGATCGAAAGCAGGTTGGTCTGGCGTGCCAGGCGTGCCACGTCGTCGGTCATGTCGCGCAGGTTGTCTGACGCCCCGCTCAGGGCCCTGACGGCACCGAGCATTTCCTCGCGTGACGCCGTGAACGACTGGAAATGCGTGAGGAGCCGGCGCAGTTCGGCATCGCAGCCCACCAGCAGGCCGCTGCCATGGCCGGTGGCCTGCTGGCCCTGCGGCGGGCCAACGATCGCATCGAGTTCGTGCAGGATGGCCAGAAAGCCCTGCAGGAGGTCTTCAGTGGCTTCGCGCATCTGCGTCTGGGCCGTCGTCAGGTGGCCGGTCCAGACGCGGCAGGCCTCATCGATGTGTCCGATCAGCGGATTCTCGGGGGGCGTGGCTGGCAAGGTGGCATGGGGCCGTCGTCCGCGAACGCCATGCAGCCAGCGCATGGCCCCGCCCGATCCGGCCGCCGCAACGGCCATGCCCAGCCACAGCGGCAGGCCCGTCCAGCCGGCCAGCTGTTCGGCGTTGAAGCTGGTGAAATTCACGCAATACCCTTCTCGCATAACGGCGAAGTACAGGGTGTGAATATGCCCAAGCGGCGCGCGGGCAAGGCGGTGAAAAGCGGGGCGCTTGCGCCGCCAATCGGCCCATCGGCGGGGCTCAAGAATCGACGGCACCTGCCGCCTGGGGCGGTTTGTGGTGGAAACCCGGCGTGCCGGCGGAATGCCGGTCAGGCGTGGGTAATCCAGTCGCAGAATGGCGCGGTGTCGAGGTGTGGCAGGGTATTGAACGTGATCAGCGTGTGGCGTTTCGGATTGACGCTGAATTCGGTCACGGCGGTGTTGCGGATGCGCAGGTTCAGCTCGATCGTGGTTTCGGCACTGGTGCCCAGCACATGGCCCACCGCGGTGGAAATGGGGCCTCCGCTGGACACGATAAGCACGTTGGCGTCGCTGTGGGAGCGGACATGGTCGAGCGCATCGACAACCCCCTGGCGAAACGCGGTGTAGGCCGGCATGCCCCGGGGCGTGACCACCCCGGCCATCCATTGGGTCAGGCCGTCGCGCAGCAGCCGGAAGTGGTGGCGGTACAGCTCGGGCGTGTCGGGCTTCTGCAGCTTGTGCGGATGGATCGCGGCAATCACGGCTTCACTGTCGTACTCGTTCAGGCCGGGCCGGGCGGTGGGGGTGAGATTCCATTGCGCGCCTTCGGCAATGCCGGACCAGGTTTCCGCATGCCGGCGCAGCGTGCCGGTCAGCACCATGTCGATCCGCAACCCTTTGCCACGAAAGTATTCACCGAGGCGCACGCTCTGCTGGTGGCCGATTGCGCTCAGCTTGTCGTAGTCGTCGGCGCCAAAGGAGGCCTGCCCGTGGCGGACCAGATACAGATTTCCCATGGCCCGGATTGTGCGGTGACCGGCGATGCCGGCCGTGTCGCTGCTGCGACGGGAAGCCGCGGTTTTTCAGCGCACTGTGGCATGGGGATGCAGGGGGTGCTCCAGGGTGTCGCTTACGAGACGCAGCGCCGTGTCGCATTCGTCGCGCGACAGCGGTCCGCCCAGGCAGATGCGTACGGCATCCGGCGGGTTGCCATCGGTGGAGAACGCAGCGCTGGCCACCACGCCCACGCCGCGTGTGCGCAGGTAGCCCGCGAATTCAACCGCGCTCCAGGGCTGTGCGATGGGGAGCCACAAGTGGAACCCCTCCGGCTCGGCGCTGACCGGGTAGCGTGCCAGATGCCGGGCCGCCAGCGCCTGGCGCGCCACCGATTCCTGGCGGACGGCCTGCACCATGGCATCGGCCATGCCATTGGTGATCCAGGTGGTGGCCAGCGCATTGGTGAAGGGCGAGGCCATGACCGTGGTGGCCCGCATCGCGCCGGCCAGCCGCTGGGTTTGGCGTGTGCCGGGCGCCCGCACGTAGGCCGTGCGCAGGCCCGCACCGATGCACTTCGACATGCCGGTGACGTAGTAGGTGAGCTCGGGGGCCAGTGTGGTCAGCGGTGGTGGCGTGCCGCGCGGTAGGATGCCATAGGCATCGTCCTCGATGATGGGAACGCTGTAGCGCAGCGCCACATCGACCAGGGCCTCGCGGCGTGCCCGTGTCACGGTAGCCGTGGTGGGGTTGAGCAGCGTGGGGTTGCAGTAGAGCGCGCGGGGCTGCAGCGTCTTGCAGGCATGCTCGAACGCCTCCGCGCTGGGGCCTTCGTCGTCGAGCGGCAGGGCGTGGAGCTGCACGCCCAGCTGCGCGGCGATGGCCTTCAGCCCGGGATAGGTCAGCGATTCGACGCAGATCATCTCGCCCGGCCGTGCCAGCAACGAGAACAGTGCGGTCAATACGCTGTGGATGCCGGGGCACACCAGCACCTGCTCGGCGCCTGCGTGGATGCGGGTGCGGCCAAGCCACTCCACCGCTGCTGCACGGTCTTCCGGTGTGCCACCGAAATCCTGGTAGCGCAGCAGGTCGTAGAGGCCTGTGCTGGCCATCAGCCGGGCGGCGCTGTCTCGCATGCCAGTGAGCAGATTCGCATCTGCCGGCTCGGGCGGCATGTTCATCGTCATTTCCGCACCGCTGCCGCCGCGCAGCTGAATGGCCGGGCTGCTGCCCCGCACATAGGTTCCCATGCCGGCGTGAGAGTCGATCAGGCCGCGTTTGCGCGCTTCGGCATACCCGCGGGCCACCGTGGTGTAGTTCAGGCCGAGATCGTGCGCCAGTTCGCGCAGTGTGGGCAGGCGGTCGCGCGGCGCCAGCCGGCCCACCCGCATGTCTTCGGCGATCAGATCGGCCAGCAACAGGTAAGCCGGCTTGCTGCTGGCCTGCAGCCGCTTCGACCATTGGTGAATGAGTTTGTTCATGGTGGTGTTGATTGCACACATTGATTGCATGCCGTTGTACGTCCATGTGCATGGACCGTGCCTGCCCGGGATCGGCTTCCCGGGGAATGGCGCGCCACCTTGGTGCGGCACAGGCCATTGATCGGGTGCATTGATTGCATTCCGTCTGCCTCATTGCGGTGCGGCCCGCTGGGGCATGGTGAACGGGCGGCAGCCCGCAGCGAAATATTTTCCAGCCGCTGGCAGGCCATGGGGCGTGCTTGATGGCAGCTTGATCGCATGCGTATTCCTGCTCGCTGGCGTCCGCTGGCACACGCCATGCAAAGCGTTGTGTGTGCAACAGCTGATGGCCTGCACCCGATCCCATTCAACCCACCGGAGTACATCGATGCCCAAAGTAACCAAGCCTGCCAATGCCCTCGGCGATTTCCTCGTCGACTACGAGGAGAAGGTGTTTGAAGACGTCAAGGCCGATCCCGGCGAGAAAGCGCTCGTGACCTTCCATACCGTGGCCTTCGAAGGCTCGATCGGCCTGGTCAACCTGCTGCAGGCCACCCGGCTGCAGCGCAAGGGTTTCGAAACCTCGGTGCTGCTGTATGGCCCCGGCGTCACGCTGGGCGTGAAGCGCGGTTTTCCCACGCTGGGCGACGAAGCCTTCCCCGGCCACCAGAACTTCAACAACCAGCTGACCAAGATCATGAAGGAAGGCGTGAAGGTCTATGCCTGCCGCTTCGCGCTGCAGGCGCTGTACGGGCATGGCGAAGGCTCGCTGATCGATGGCATCCGCCCGATCGCGCCGCAGGATGTGCTCGACATCATCCTGCTGCACCGCAAGGCCAACGCCTTCATCCTCAACACCTGGACGCTGTAAGCGCAGCGAGGAAGCACCACCATGTCCGCATCCCGCAGCGTCCGGGTCGCCGCCGTCCAGATCAGTCCCGACCTGGACAGTGCCGACGGCACCGTCGGCAAGGTCTGCGCAGCCATCGACGAGGCGGCCGCCCGGGGCGTGCAGCTGATCGTCTTTCCCGAGACCTTCGTTCCGTACTACCCATACTTCTCGTTCATCCGGCCACCGGTGGCGCAGGGCGAGGAGCACCTGCGGTTGTACGAGCGGGCGGTGGTGGTGCCTGGCCTCGTGACCGACGCGGTGGGCGCGAAGGCGCGCGAGCATGGCATGGTGGTGGTGCTGGGGGTCAACGAGCGTGACCATGGCAGCCTGTACAACGCCCAGCTCATCTTCGATGCCGATGGCAGCCTGGCCATCAAGCGCCGCAAGATCACGCCCACCTACCACGAGCGCATGGTCTGGGGCATGGGCGACGGCGCCGGCCTGAAGGTGGTGGACACCGCCGTGGGCCGCGTTGGAGCGCTGGCCTGCTGGGAGCATTACAACCCGCTGGCCCGCTACAGCCTGATGACCCAGCACGAGGAAATCCACTGCGCGCAGTTTCCTGGCTCGCTGGTGGGCCCCATCTTTGCCGAGCAGATGGAAGTCACCATCCGCCACCACGCGCTGGAGTCCGGCTGCTTTGTGGTCAATGCCACCGGCTGGCTGACCGATGCGCAGATCCATGCGCTGACCACCGACCCGTCGCTGCAGAAAGCCCTGCGCGGGGGTTGCCACACCGCCATCATTTCGCCCGAAGGCCGGCACCTGGTGCCGCCGCTGACCGAAGGCGAAGGCATGCTGGTGGCCGACCTCGACATGCGGCTGATCACCAAGCGCAAACGCATGATGGATTCGGTCGGCCATTACGCCCGCCCCGAATTGCTGAGCCTGGCGCTCAACGACCATCCCGCCCGCACGGTGCATCCGATGCACGCTGCCGCAGCCCCTGTTTCCCCGTCCGTCCAACCGAGGAGTTCCGACCATGACACCGACCGACACGCTTTCCAGCCGCCAGTTGATGACCGAGTTGCAGTCCTCCGGGTTGCGGCTGCTTGATCCTTCGGCCGGCGTGGCCAGCCGGCGCGGTGGTGCCGGCCCGTCCGACCACAAGGCCGTGACGGTGGACGGCCACACCATCATGGTCCCGGTGCATACCGGCAGTGCCTTCAACTCGCCCTACATCGCGTTGGCGCCAGACGCACAGGGCCGCAGCACGGTGATGCGCGGCACCATTCCGATTGCCAGCATCAGCTTCCCCAAGGCGCCGCGCTTCTACGGCCTGAGCACCGCCGACGGCATTCCCTATTCCCACATCGCCACGCTGCACGGCGCCGATGTGCTGGCCACCACCGTGTTGCAGACCTGTATCCGCTACGAGAGCCGGCGCAAGACGTGCAAGTTCTGCTCCATTGGCCAATCGCTCGCGGCCGGCCGCACCGTGGCCCACAAGACGCCGGCCCAGCTGGCCGAAGTGGCCCGCGCGGCTGTCGAACTCGATGGCGTGAAGCACATGGTGATGACCACCGGCACGCCCCCCACACCCGACCGCGGTGCCCAGGTGCTGGTGGACAGCGCCTTTGCGGTCAAGGCGGCTGTCGATCTGCCCATCCAGGCGCAGTGCGAGCCACCGGACAACGACGCCTGGTTCGACCGGATGAAGGCCGCCGGCATCGACACGCTGGGCATGCACCTGGAAGTGGTGACACCGGCGGTGCGCGCGCACATCATGCCCGGCAAGGCCTCCGTGCCGCTGTCGCGCTACATGGAAGCCTTCGAGGCTTCGGTTCGGGTGTTCGGCCGTGGCCAGGTCAGCACCTACATCCTGGCCGGCCTGGGCGACACCCCGCAAGCCATCCTGGAGATGTGCGAGAAGCTGCTGGCGCTCGGCGTGTACCCGTTTGTCGTGCCGTTTGTGCCCATCAGCGGCACGCCGCTGGAGGACTACCCGGCGCCCACGGCGGCATTCATGCGCGATCTGCTCACGCCACTGTCTGCAATGGTCAATAGCGCCGGGCTGCGCTCCGCCGACATCAAGGCCGGCTGCGGCAAATGCGGCGCCTGCTCCACGCTGTCGGTCTTCGAGGAATCCGCAGCCAACCCGGGAGCCGCCTATGCAAGCGCTTGACTACGCCTTTGACGAGGAACTGCGGGGCCTGCCACGCACCTTTGTGCCGTGCGAGTTCCGCATCAAGTGGGCCGACAACGCCTGGGAGAAGGCCGAGGCCCTGCGGCTGCGGTGCGCGGTGTTCTGCAATGAGCAGGGCATCTTCGAGGGCGACGATGTCGATGCGATCGACGGCGATTCCCAGATGATCGTGGCCATTGCCTGCATCGGCGGCATGAGCGACCAGGTCGTGGGCTGTGTGCGCATCCACCAGT
>DASWYJ010000325.1:0-4659 GCA_036405035.1 Burkholderiaceae bacterium | reverse complement strand
GACTTGGCATCAATATTTTCTCGACAACAGCGGCATACCGTAACTGGCAGGCCTTTGAAGGGCTTCTCACACCGGCCAGACCACGCCGTTGTCGTTCAGGATGGCGTCCAGCGGCACGTCGTGTGGCTCCGGCTCCAGGTCTGGCAGGAAACCCTGGGTGTAGCCCAGGCCCACGGTGAAGGGGCGCGGCTGCAGCGTGGCCAGCGTGCGGTCGTAGAAGCCGCCGCCGTAGCCCAGCCGGTGGCCACCAGCGCCGTAGCCCACGCAGGGCACGAACAGCAGCGTGGGCACCACCAGCTCGGTGTCCTTGGGTTTGGGGATGCTGTAGGCGTCGTCTTCCATCGGGCAGCCGGGGTACCAGGCATGGAAGGTCAGGGTCTTGTGCAGCTTGTTCACCACCGGCAGGCCGATCTTGCGCGGCGAGCGGCTGGCCATGGAACTGGTGGCCAGCTGCGCACTGTCGGCCGGGCTGTCCATGTCCTTGCCCAGTACACCGTCTTCCTGCCAGCGGTAGAGTGCAGGCAGGGCGTCGAATTCGCCCTTGATCGGCCAGTAGGCGCCGATCACCGTGTCAGGCCTGCCTACCAGCCAGATGCGCAGCACCCGCTGCAGCATGTCGGCCCGTTCCAGCCGGTCCGGCAAGGCCAGACGTTCCTCGATCAACTGTTTGCGTACCGCTGCTTTGTCCATAATCCACCCATGATAGTGAAACTCAGTTGGGGCCTGCTGTTCGCCGTGGCAACGGTATTGGCGAACCCGGCCTTCGGGCAAGCCCGGGGCGATGACGTCCTGCTCGAGATGGGGCAGGCTTTCAAGAGCGGCGACCGCAAGAAGCTCGCGCAATTATTGCCGCAGGCCAAGGGTCATCCGCTGGAGTCGTGGGCGGCCTACTGGGAGCTGCGGGCGCGGCTGGAAGAAGCCAGTCCGCAGGAGGTGCAGGACTTCATGGCCCGCTTTGCCGGCAGCTACCTGGAAGACCGCCTGCGCAATGACTGGTTGCTGCTGCTCGGCCAGCGCCGCGACTGGGACGCCTTTGCCGCCGAGCACCCCCAGTACCGCATGGGCGACGACCGCGAGGTGCGCTGCTACCTGCTGGCCATCGAGCTGCTGAAAAAAGGCCCGGCCGCGCCCGCCGCGCTGGCCGACGAGGTGCGCCGCAACTGGTACGCGCAGCGCGATGACGAGGGCTGCACGCTGGCCGCCGGCCGCCTGTTCGATGCGAAGAAGATGCCGGCCCAGGACATCTGGAAAAAAGCCCGGCTGTCGGTCGATGCGCTGCGCCTGCGCGCCGCGCGCAACGCGGTGGAACTCATCGCGCCCGAGGTGCTGCCGCAGGTGGGTGACCTGTACGCCAACCCGGCGAAATTCCTCGCCGCCCATGCCACCGCCACCGGCAAGGTGCGCAAGGAACTGGTGCTGCTGGCGCTGATCCGCATGGCCGGCAATGACCCCGATGTGGCCGCCACCGCGCTCGACAGCAAATGGTCGGTGCACCTGCTGCCCGAGGAGCGCAACTGGGCCTGGGGCGTGATCGGCAAGCAGGCCGCGCTGAAGCAGGGCAGCCCGGCGCTGGAGTATTTCGCCAAGGTCGAGAAGGACAGCGACCTCACCTCCGAAATGCTGGCCTGGAAGGCCCGCGCCGCGCTGCGCGCCGGCAGCCGGCCGCAGTGGCCGGTGGTGCTGGAAGCCATCCAGGCGATGGACGACGACGCCCGCAAGGACCCGACCTGGATCTACTGGAAGGCCCGGGCACTGCAGGCGCTGGCCACCGACGCCCGGCCCGCCGGCCGTGCCGAAGCCACGGCCCTGCTGGAAGGCATTGCCAGCGTGCGCGGTTTCTACGAGCAGCTGGCGCTGGAAGAACTGGGCCGGCAGGTCTCGGTGCCGGCCCGGCCGCAACCACCCACACCGGAGGAGAAGGCGCTGGTGCGGCAGATTCCCGGCCTGAACCGCGCGCTCTACGCCATTGCCATCGGCCTGCGTGCCGAGGGTGTGCGCGAGTGGAATTACCACACCAACCTGGTCAACACCCGGGGCCAGCCCGGCGCCATGAATGACCGCGAACTGCTGGCCACCGCCCAGCTGGCCTGCGAGCGTGCGGTGTGGGACCGCTGCATCAACACCAGCGAACGCACCCGCGGCGACATCGATTTCGAGACCCGCTTTCCCGTGCCGCACCGCGAGGCGGTGGTCAAGCGTACCCGCGAGATCGGGCTCGATCCGGCCTACGTGTACGGCCTGATCCGCCAGGAATCGCGCTTCATCACCGACGCCCGCTCGGGCGTGGGCGCTTCGGGGCTGATGCAGGTCATGCCGGCCACCGCCCGCTGGACGGCGAAGAAGCTGGGCATGGTGGGCTTCACGCCCGACCAGATCACCGACCGCGACACCAACATCGCCATCGGCACCGGCTACCTGAAGCTGGTGCTGGACGATTTCGACGGCTCGCTGCCGCTGGCCGCCGCCGCCTACAACGCCGGCCCGGGCCGCCCGCGGGTGTGGCGCGGCCAGGCCGGCGCGCCGGTGCTCGACGCGGCGATCTGGGCCGAGAACGTGCCTTTTGCCGAAACCCGCGACTACGTGAAGAAGGTGCTGGCCAACACCACCAGCTATGCGGCGCTGCTCACCGGGCGGCCGCAATCGCTGAAAGCGCGGCTGGGCAGCATCGGCCCGCGCGACGCGGCCGCGCCCGAGATCAACCGCGAACTGCCCTGACCCGCAGTTCCCGCACTCCCAGCACCGTGCGGCGCCGCCTGTCCACCCTCGTGTCGCCAGCCTGGCGTGCCCGGCTTTCCAGCCAGGCCACGGCTGTGCGAGCGCTGCGGGAGCGGCATGCGGCGCGCCTGCGCTGGGCCGGGCCGGTGGTGATGGCCGGGGCGCTCCTGTGGAGTGCGCTGGTGCCGCCGCTGGCGCCAACCGGCCTGCAGGCGCTGCTGCTGTTGCTGGTGGTTGCCTCGGCGGTCGGCGGGGGCTGGCAGATGGGGCTGGCCAGTGCCGGTGTGCTGTTGGTGGCGGTGGCGCTGGGCACTGCCGCCGGCCGCGCGCCCTGGGCCGGCCTGCCGCAGGGGGTGCTGGTGGTGTTTCTGCTGGTGGCGCTGGCGATGGCGCTGCTGGTCGGCGGGCTGCGCGGCCGGCTCGACCGCGCCGAGCGCGAGCGCCGCCGCCAGTCCCTGACCGACGCCATGACCGGCGTGGGCAACCGGCGTGCCTTCGAGAAGGCCGCCGCGCTGGAACTGCTGCGCGCCGAGCGCAGTGGTGCTGCGCTGTCGATGGTGATGTTTGACGTCGACGCGTTCAAGGCCATCAACGACAGCCTGGGCCATGCCGCCGGCGACCGGGTGCTGCGGGCCATTGCCCGCTGCTGCGCCAACGCCCGCCGGCGCATCGACACACTGGCCCGCTATGGCGGCGATGAGTTCGTGCTGCTGCTGCCGGAAACCGATCTCGACGGCGCCAGCATCGTTGCCGAGCGCCTGCGCCTGCGCATTGCCGCGCTGCACATCACCACCGACGCCGGCGTGGCCATGCCGCCGGTCACCTGCAGCTTTGGCGTGGCGAGCCGCGACATCCACACCACCAGCCGCGCCGTGCTGGTGGGCCGGGCCGACAAGGCCCTCTACGAGGCCAAGCGGCGCGGCCGCAATGCCGTGGTGGCCGATGGGGGCGCAGCCGCCGCCTGATGCGGTTGTTTTGGTGCTTTTCAGGCCACTGGCCAGCGCCAAACATACATTTATAGCTATATATTTTGTAGCGAATGCCGGTGACCACCGTCGTCGCGCAGGGGCCACCTGTGCGGGAGTGTTCGCCGTATCATCCGGCCATGGAAACCAAGTGGCTCGAAGACTTCGTCAGCCTGGCCGAGACCCGCAGTTTCAGCCGCTCCGCGCAGCTGCGCCACGTCACCCAGCCGGCTTTTTCGCGGCGCATCCAGGCGCTGGAGGCCTGGGCCGGCAGCGACCTGGTGGACCGCTCCTCCTACCCCACCAGCCTCACGCCCGCCGGTGAAACGCTGTACGCGCAGGCGCTGGAAATGCTGCAGGCGCTGCAGAACACCCGGGCCATGCTGCGTGGCCACACCTCGGCCGGGCAGGACGTGATCGAGTTCGCGGTACCCCACACGCTGGCCTTCACCTTCTTTCCGGCCTGGGTGTCCAGCCTGCGCGAGAAGTTCGGCCCCATCAAAAGCCGGCTGATCGCGCTGAACGTGCACGACGCGGTGCTGCAGCTGGTCGAGGGCAACTGCGACCTGCTGATCGCCTACCACCACACCGCCCAGCCCTTCCAGCTCGATGCTGACCGCTACGAGATGGTGAGCCTGGGCCACGAACTGCTGGCGCCCTACGTCAAGCCCGATGCCGACGGCGAGCCGCTGTACCGGCTGCCCGGATCGCCAGGCCAGCCGCTGCCCTATCTGGGCTACGCACCGGGAGCCTACCTCGGCCGGGTGGTGGACCTGATCCTCAAGCAGGCGCCGATGGCCATCCATTTCGACCGTGTTTACGAAACCGACATGGCCGAGGGCCTGAAGGCCATGGCGCTCGAAGGCCATGGCGTAGCCTTCCTGCCGTACAGCGCGGTGAAGAAGGAGCTGCGCGCGCGCAAGCTGGTGCGTGCGCTGGCCCCGGACGCCCAGGGCCTGGAGATGACGATGGATATGCG
>DASWYJ010000324.1:0-5742 GCA_036405035.1 Burkholderiaceae bacterium | reverse complement strand
CCGCCGCAGGCGCCGGCGTGCAGGCCAAAGTGCGGACAGCCGGGCTTCACGCGCTGCGAGGACTCGCGGTGGATGGCGGTGACGGTGCTCTGTTCCCAGTTGTTTTTCTTGCGGTGGACGTTGACGGTGACTTCCTCAAAGGGCAACGCGCCCTCGATGAAAACCACCTTGCCATCGGCCTTGTGCGCCACACCCTGGGCGTCGATATCGAGCGATTCGACCTGCAGCCACTCGGGGGTGTATTCGGTGGGCACTTTGGCCTGTTTTTCGGTTGTGTCGGACATCCCCCGATTGTCGCGGATGCCGCGGCCCTCTCCGGGCCGGGCCCGTCAGCGCCAGGCCGCGAGGTATTCCTGCCAGTGCGCTTCGGTGGGGGCCAGGTTGCCCAGCGTGTCTTTCACCACCGCGATCTCCTGGTCGTATTCCTTCTCGGTCAGGCCGCCGCGCATTTTCTGGAAGCGGCAGTACAGCAGGTAGGTGTTCATCACGTCGGTTTCGCAGTAGCGGCGGATGTCCTCCAGCTGGCCGTCGAGGTGGGCCTGGTAGACCATGGAGCCGTCCATGCCCAGCTTGCCGGGAAAACCGCAGAGCTTGGCCATGGCGTCGAGTGGTGCGTTGTTCTTGGGCTGGTACATCGCCAGCAGGTCCATCAGGTCGAGGTGGCGCAGGTGGTAGCGGCTGATGTAGTTGTTCCACTTGAACTCGCGGTCATCGTCGCCCATGTCCCAGTACTTGTCGGCCACCACACCGTGCTGCAGGCCGCGGTAGTGCAGCACCGGCAGATCGAAACCGCCGCCGTTCCAGCTGACCAGCTGCGGCACGTGTTTTTCCAGCGTGTTGAAAAAGGTCTGGATGACCTTGCCCTCGCTCTGGCCATCGCGGTCCACGAAGGAATGCACCCGCAGGCCCTCGGCGTTGCGGAACACGCAGCTGATGACGAGGATGCGCTGCAGGTGCAGCGGTGCAAAGTCGCTCTGGCCCTTTTCCTTGCGCTCGGCCACCCAAGCGGCGTAGACCTCGGCGTCGGGCTGTTCGGCGGAGGCACCGCGCAAGGCGCGCAGGCCGGCCACGTCGGGGATGGATTCAATGTCGAAAACGAGTACGGGCCAGGCCATGCGTCCAGGGAGGTAAAAAAGAAATGCGTGCGGCGCCTACAGCACCGCGTCGCGCGAGATGCCGTGGCGGTCCATGTGGCGCTTGAGCTTGAGCAGCGCCTCGTTCTGGATCTGCCGGACCCGCTCGCGGGTGAGGCCCAGCCGCTCGCTGATGACCTCCAGCGTTTCGGTGTCGTGGTCATGCAGGCCGAAGCGGCCCTCGAGGATTTCCTTCTCGCGGTCCGAGAGGCTGTCGAGCCAGTGGCCGAGCAGGGTTTCGACCTCGTGGTGCTGGGTGACTTCGGTCGGGTCGGGAGCCGTGTCGTCGGCCAGCGAATCACCGAGTGAATAGTCGCTGTCGGACTTGTCCAGCGCGGCATCCAGCGAGCGCGGGGTTTCGGCCAGGGCCAGCAACTCCGCCACCTCCTGCACGTCGCGGCCCAGCAGTGCGGCGATGTCTTCGACCCGCACATCGCCGGTTTCGCCACCACTGCGCCGGCCCGCCAGCGCCGGATCGCTTTCCAGCGCGTGGCGGGCGCGCAGCACCTGCCGCAGCTCGCGCACCACGTGCACCGGCAGCCGGATCACCCGGCCCTGGTGCAGGATGGCCCGCTCCACCGACTGGCGCACCCACCAGGTGGCGTAGGTGGAGAAGCGGAAGCCCCGCGCCGGCTCGAACTTGTCGATGGCGTGCATCAGGCCCAGGTTGCCTTCCTCGATCAGGTCCGACAGCGGCACACCCCGGCCCAGGTAGCCCTTGGCAATGCTGACCACCAGCCGCAGGTTGTGCTCGATCATGGACTGGCGCGCGGCGAAATCGCCGGCGCGGGCCCGGCTGGCCATCTCGAACTCTTCTTCGGGGGTGAACAGCTCGGTACGCCGCACCTCGCGCAGGTACAGCGTCAGCGCGTCGCCCGACTCACCGGTCAGGTCGGCTGGCAGGCGTTCGGGAATATCGGGTGTCGTGGCATCGGCAAACGGAGCCGCCGAGGCCGTCTCCCCACCAGAGCTGGGCGCATCGGGCACTGCGGGAGGGCGTCCGTTGCGCGGTTTCATGTCTCAGCGGCCTGGCAGGTATTTGGCAGGATCGACCGGCTTGCCCTGTCGCCGCACCTCGAAGTGCAGCTTCACCCGGTCGGCATCGCTGCTTCCCATTTCGGCGATCTTCTGGCCCCTGCGCACTGTCTGGTCTTCCTTGACTAGCAGCGACTGGTTGTGCGCATAGGCCGTGAGGTAGGTATTGTTGTGCTTCAGTATCACCAGGTTGCCGTAGCCGCGCAGGCCCGCACCGGCGTACACCACGCGGCCGTCGGCTGCAGCCAGCACCGGGTCACCGGCGTTGCCGGCGAAATCCAGGCCCTTGTTCTTCACTTCGTCGAAACCGGCAATCACGTTGCCGCTGGAAGGCCACAGCCAGGGCACGTCATCGTCGCTGGCGGCCGCAGGCGGTACTTCGCCTGGCTGGGCCGGCGGTGGAGTGGTCGCCGCAGCGGGCGGCGTGGCGGTGGAGGCTGGCGACGTCGGTGGCAGCGGGGTCGATGGCACCAGCACCGAGGGCGGCGTAACCGGGCGTGTAATCGCGACCGGCACTTCGGCGGGAGGCGGCGTGACCCGCAGCACCTGGCCCACTTCCAGCACATTAGGATTGGCCAGGCTGCTCCAGCGCGCGATATCGCGCGGGCTTTGCCCGGTTTCCAGCGCAATGCGGTTCAGCGTGTCGCCGGGGCGTACGGTATAGAAACCTGGCTTGCCCGCATTTTCGGAGCCGGCCGGCAGCCGCACGGCCTGGCCGCCCCGGTCTTCCACCGGCGCACGGTTGGGGGTACGGTTAAAGGAGCAGGCGGACAACTGCAGCACCACCGCAGCAGCCAACAGCACGGACACAGGACGAAACACCACGCAATCACCTCCGCTCAAGCAAGGCCTGATTTTAGGGGTACAAAATGAACGGCTTCCAGCAAAGTCTGCACCAGCCCCCGGGGCGTCTTGTCGAGCACCACCAGGGCCTGCGCGCCGCCCGTACCGGCAACGGGCGCGACCAGCCGCCCACCCACCGCGAGCTGGTCGATCCAGGCCTGGGGCAGCGCTTCGCCACCGGCGGCCGCAATGATGGCCGTATACGGTGCGCCCTTGGCATATCCCAGCATTCCATCCCCAAACAGCAGGTGGACATTGGGCAGCCGCAGCGGCCGCAGGTTTTCGCGCGCCTTGTCGTGCAGGCCACGCAGCCGCTCGATGCTGTAGACCTCGGTCGCCAGCCGCGCCAGCACCGCCGCCTGGTAGGCACAGCCAGTGCCGATTTCCAGCACCCGACCCGGCAGCAGCGGCTGACCGGCAAACGGCGCACGCAGCAGCTCGACCATGCGCGCCACCACGCTGGGCTTGGAAATGGTCTGTCCCAGCCCGATCGGCAGGCTGGTGTCCTCATAAGCCTGGTTGGCCAGCGCGCTGTCCACAAAGCGATGGCGCTCCACTGCGGCCAGCGCCGCGAGCACCTGCGCATCCCGAATGCCGTGAACTTCGAGCTTGTGCACCATGCGCAGCCGCGCCGCACCGGAATCCAGGCCCAAACCATGGGCCTGCGGGCTGCGGGCGTGATTTTTTGCGTCCAATGGGCTCTTGCCCATTGCCACTGCTGGATTCTTTGCTATTGTTTTTGAAGAAACTGGCGTAGGGGCCGAACCCACTGGCTCCAGCCGTACCGGAAAGCGGGGGCGTTGCGGCGTCATGTGGTGGCCTGCGGCAATGCCGTGCCTGCCGCGCCGTCGCCATCGGCCAGGCGCAGCGCGGTCTGGGCCCAGTAGCGCAGGTTGTTGTGGTCGGTCAGGTCCACCTGCAGCGGCGTGAGCGACACATGGCCCTGGAAGGTGGCGTGGAAATCGGTGCCATCGGCATCGTCTTTCGCCCGGCCTGCGGCACCGATCCAGTACATGGTTTCGCCCCGCGGGCTGGTTTGCGTGATGACCTGCTCGGCCGCATGGCGGCGGCCCAGGCGGCACACCTTCATCGGTTTGAGCTCGGCCAATGGCCGGTTGGGAATGTTGACGTTGAGCAGCCAGGCGCTCTCGCCCACCATCTTCTGGTGGACCAACTGGCGCACCAGCTGGCGCGCGGTGGCGGCCGCGGCATCCAGGTGCTGCCAGCCTTTTTCGGTCTGCGAAATCGCGATTGCGGGCACACCGAACAAATAGCCCTCCATTGCCGCACCCACGGTGCCGGAATAGATGGTGTCGTCGCCCATGTTGGCGCCGTTGTTGATGCCCGAGACCACCAAGTCCGGCCGATAGCCGAGCAGACCGGTGAGCGCGATGTGCACACAGTCGGCCGGCGTGCCGTTCACGTAGCGAAAACCGTTGGCGGCGCGGTGCACGTACAGCGGCGAATGCAGCGACAGCGCATTCGACTTGGCGCTGTTGTTGTGCTCGGGCGCGATCACCTCGACTTCGCCGAGGTCGTGCAGGGCATCGTATAGCGCGACGATGCCCGGCGCCTGGAAGCCGTCGTCGTTGGAAATCAGGATTTTCATGCGGTGTGCGGGAGTCGGGCCATTGTAGGTCGCTGGTGGGACAGAGCCCGCTGTGCCAGCCATCCTATGATGGTCTTTTTGGCCCCTGACACTCGGAGAACCCATGCACGCTTGGCTTTGCGAAACCCCTACCGGTGTGGATGCGCTGACCTGGAAAGAACTGCCCAGCCCGCAACCCGGCCCCGGTGAGGTGCGCATCGCGATCCACGCGGCCAGCCTGAACTTTCCCGACCTGCTGATCGTGCAGAACAAGTACCAGATGAAGCCGCCGCTGCCCTTCGTGCCGGGCTCGGAATACGCGGGTGTGGTGGAGGCCGTGGGCGAAGGCGTGCAGCACCTGCAGGTGGGCCAGCCGGTGGCCTGCATGCCGGGCACCGGTGGCTTTGGCAGCCACGCCATTGCGCCGGCCGCGCTCTGTATGCCATTGCCCGCCGGGTTTCCCATGGTGGACGCGGCAGCCTTCATCCTCGTGTATGGCACTTCGCACCATGCGCTGATCGACCGGGCCCAGCTGAAGGCCGGCGAAACGGTGCTGGTGCTGGGCGCGGCCGGCGGTGTGGGCACCTCGGCCATCCAGATCGCCAAGGCCGTGGGCGCGCGGGTGATTGCCGCCGCCTCCACCGACGAAAAATGCGCGCTGTGCCAATCCATCGGCGCCGACGCCACCATCAACTACACCACCCACGGCCTGCCCAATGCTTTCCGCGAGGCCGTCAAAGCCGCCACCAATGGCAAGGGGCCGGACGTGATCTACGACCCGGTGGGCGGCGATTTCGCCGAGCCGGCCTTCCGCTCCATTGCCTGGCGCGGCCGCTACCTGGTGGTGGGTTTTGCCAGCGGCCCGATTCCCGCGCTGCCGCTGAACCTCACGCTGCTCAAGGGTGCGTCCATCGTGGGCGTGTTCTGGGGCGACTTCGCCCGCCGCGAGGCCCAGGCCAACGCCGCAGCGCTGGGCGAGTTGGCCCAGTGGTATGCCCAGGGTAAGGTGAAGCCGGTGATCGACCGCACCATGCCCATGGCCGACCTGAAAGCCGCCTACGCCCACATGGCGTCGCGCGGCGTGATGGGCAAGCTGGTGCTGGTGAACTGAAAACCGTTTGAGCCTGCCCGCAGGGCGGGGCA
>DASWYJ010000323.1:0-10024 GCA_036405035.1 Burkholderiaceae bacterium | reverse complement strand
GGTGCGCTGTACCGCAAAAGCTCCTTCCTGCTCGATTCGCTGGGCAAGCAGGTGTTTCCCAAACACATCGACATTCTGGAAGACCCGTTCACGCCGCGCGGCAAGGGCAGCAGCCCGTTCGACGACGAAGGCGTGGTCACGCGCAAGCGCGATGTGGTCAAGGCGGGCCGGGTGGAAGGCTACTTCCTGGGCAGCTATTCGGCGCGCAAGCTCGGCATGAAGACCACCGGCAATGCCGGTGGCTCGCACAACCTGGTGCTGCGCTCGCGCCAGACCCGACCCGAAGACGACCTGGATGCGATGCTGAAAAAGCTCGGCACCGGCCTGTTCGTCATCGAGCTGATGGGGCAGGGCGTGAACCAGGTCACCGGCGACTATTCGCGCGGCGCCAGCGGCTTCTGGGTCGAGAACGGCGAGATTGCCTACCCGGTGGAAGAAATCACCATCGCCGGCAACCTGAAGGAGATGCTCAAGGGCATCACCGCCGTGGGGGCCGATGCCTACAACTACGGTGCCAAGACCACCGGCTCGGTGCTCATCAACCGGATGAAGGTGGCCGGCTCCTGAAGCCGGGTTTCCCGCTGCCGGCCGTGCAGGGGCACTGCCACAAGCCTGCAATAAACCCAACCTAGCATCAGCCGCAAGGTGAATTTGCCTTTCTGATCCGGCGGGCCTGTACCCGCGCGACAAAGGAATCCCATGCGACTGAAATTTCTCGCTTCCGGCCTGGCGCTGGCGGCGCTGCAAGCCTGTGGCGGTGGTGATGGCGCTGCGTTTGCCACACTCGACGGCACGGCGCCGCTGGTCATTGGCCACCGCGGCTCGGCGGGCAGCCTGCCCGAACATACGCTGGAAGGCTACAAGCTGGCCATCGAGCAGGGTGCCGATTTCGTCGAGCCCGATGTGGTGCTGACCAAGGACGGCGTGATGATTGCCCGCCACGAGCCTATGCTCGACAGCACCACCGATGTGGCCGCCAAGTTCCCCGCTTCGCGCAAGGCCACCCGCAATGTGGACGGTGTTGCCACCACCGCGTATTTCGCCGGTGACTTCACGCTGGCCGAGATCAAGACTCTGCGTGCCAAGCAGCCCACCGCCACGCGTCCGCAGCAGTTCAACGGCCTGTACACCATTCCGACGCTCGACGAGATCATCAGCCTGGTCAAATCCGAGAGCACCAAGGCGGGGCGCACGGTGGGCATCTACCCCGAAATCAAGCATTCGACCTTCCATGCCACGGCCTTCGGCGCCAACGTGATCGAGGACAAGCTGGTGGCCGCATTGCACGCGGCCTACGGTAACTCCAGCGCGGCGCCGGTGTTCATCCAGTCGTTTGAAGTGTCGAACCTGCAGTACCTGAACACCAAGACCAACATCCGCCTGGTGCAACTGATCGACGCGGACGACGTGAAGGACGACGGCACGCTGTCGCTGGTTGCGCCCTACCGCCAGCCCTACGATTTCGTCGTCAAGGGCGATGCGCGGCTGTTCTCCGACCTGTTGACCAGCGCCGGCCTGGATTTCGTCAAGACCTATGCCGATGCGGTCGGTCCGTGGAAGCCCTATCTGGTGAAAACGGTGAATGACGGCGTGGAGCGCACTGGCGACAGCACGCTGACCATCAACGACCGCCGCGTCGACGGCAGCACCGGTGTGATCGAACTCGCACACCAGAAGGGCCTGCGGGTGCACGCCTACACTTTCCGCGACGATTCCAGCGGCTACGGGTTCAAGGACCCGAAAGCCGAAATGCAGTTCTACATGAAGCTGGGCCTCGACGGTGTATTCACCGACTACACCGCGACCGGCGTGGCCGCCGTGAAGGGTTTGCGCTAGGTTCGCGTTGCCGCGCGGTGGCTCAGCCCGCCAGCGCTGCCTTCACCGCCGCGCTGACCTGTGCCATGTCGGCCTTGCCGGCCAGCTGGGCCTTCACGGCGCCCATGACCTTGCCCATGTCGCCGGGGCCCTTGGCGCCCAGCGAGGCCACAATGGCCTGTACGGCGGCCGTCACTTCTTCCGCGCCCATGCGGGTGGGCAGGTAGGAGGCGAGCACCTTCAGCTCGCTGGCTTCCTTCTCGGCCAGGTCGGGCCGGTTGGCCTGCTCGAAGGCGGTGATGGAGTCCTTGCGCTGCTTGATCAGCTTGTCGACGATGGCGACCACCATCGCGTCGTCGAGCACCACACGCTCGTCCACTTCCTTCTGCTTCAGGGCGGCCAGCAGCAGGCGCACGGTGCCCAGGCGCTCGGTGTCCTTGGCGCGCATGGCGGTTTTCATGTCTTCGGTGATCTGGTTCTTGAGTGTGGACATGGTGTTTTCCTTATGAGGGATGCAGAAACAAAAAAACCCGCCAGAGCGTCCTCAGCGGGTTTTTTCGGCTTGCCGCGAGGGCAAAAAATCAGTACAGCTTCTTGGGCAGCTGCATGCTGCGCACGCGCTTGTAGTGGCGCTTTACGGCGGCTGCCTTCTTGCGCTTGCGTTCGGCGGTCGGCTTTTCATAGAACTCACGGGCGCGCAAATCAGTCAACAGGCCGAGCTTCTCGATGGTGCGCTTGAAGCGGCGCAGTGCCACATCGAACGGCTCGTTTTCTTTAACACGGATCATCGTCATGGGAGATTGGATTCCAATTGTGTGCTCTGGGAAGATCGGGCCCATTGAGCGGGGTTCCCCGCCAAAAATTGATCAGGCAGCGGGGTTTTGCCAGCAAAGCCTTGGATTATAACGGGTTTACAGGCGCAGGCAACCGCTGCAACCCCCGCCTGCGCTACTCACGCCAGGCGCGCCGCCAGCGCCTGCGCGCAGGCATGGCCGCTGGCCCACGCCCACTGGAAGTTGTAACCGCCCAGCCAGCCGGTCACGTCCACCACCTCGCCAATGCAATACAGCCCCGGCTGCTTCGATTCCAGGGTTTGCGACGACAAATCCCGGGTGTCCACCCCGCCCAGCGTGACCTCGGCCTTGCGGTAGCCCTCGGTGCCGGTGGGTGTGATCTCCCAGCGGGCCAGCCGCTCGGCCAGCGCCGTCAGCGCGCGGTCGGGGGCATCGCTGATGGGGCGCTGCCAGGCGGCGTCCTGCTGCACCCAGGTATCGGCCAAGCGGGACGGGATGTGCGCCGCCAGTTCGTTGGCCACCAGTTTGCGGGAGCGGTTCTTGGCGGCCAACAGTTCCTGCGCCAGGTCGCAACCGGGTGCCAGGTCCAGGCGGATGGGCGTGCCTTCACGCCAGAAGCTCGATATCTGCAGCACCGCCGGGCCGCTCAGGCCCCGGTGGGTGAAGAGCAGGTCTTCGAGGAAATGGGTTGCGGCTTTTTTCACACCCGTACTTATTTGCACCGGCAATGACAGGCCGGCGAGTTGCGCGTACGGCGCCCAGGCCGTGTCATCGAAAGTCAGCGGCACCAGCGCAGGCCGCAGCTCGGTCAGCCGCAGGCCGAACTGCTTTGCGATGCGGTAGCCGAAATCGCTGGCGCCGATCTTGGGGATCGACAGCCCGCCGGTGGCCAGTACCACGGCGCGGGCGGCAATGGGCCCGCGGTCGCTGTCCAGCGCATAGCTGCCGTCGGCCTCGACCCGCATGGCGCCCACGCTGCAGGGCTGCCAGTGCGTCACACCGCCGGCCGCGCATTCGCGCAGCAGCATCTGGATGATGTCTTCGGCCGAGCGGTCGCAGAAGAGCTGGCCCTTGTGTTTTTCGTGAAAGGCGATGCCGTAGCGCTGCACCAGCTCCACAAAGTCGCGTGGTGTGTAGCGTGACAGCGCGGAGCGGCAGAAATGCGGATTGGCGCTGACGAAGTTGGCCGGTGTGGCTTCGCGGTTGGTGAAGTTGCAGCGGCCGCCGCCAGAGATGCGGATCTTCTCGGCCACCCTGGCACTGTGGTCCAGCAGCAGGACCTTCAGGCCCAGCTGCCCGGCCACGCCGGCGCAGAACAGCCCGGCAGCGCCGGCGCCGATGATGGCAACGTCAAACACGAGAATTCTTGCTCAAAACAGCACGTGGCCAGCGTGGAATATGCGTGTATTGCTATGAATAGTGAAGCGCATGCTCAGCCTTTCCAGGTGAACGGAAACTTCAGCTGCTTCACAAAACCGTTGGGCACATAGTCGCCTAGCACGCCATAGCGCTCGGGCCAGAGCTGGTCGGACTTGACGGCGGTACCAAAGGCATGGTCGATGAAGGCGAAGTGCGCCGCGTAGTTGCGGTCGAGCGCGGCCTGGTCCTGGCTGTGGTGCCAGTGGTGGAAATTGGGCGTGACGATGATGTAGCGCAGCGGCCCCAGCCGCACGCTCACGTTGGCGTGGTTGAACACCGCCTGGAAACCGACGATGACGATGTAGGCGTCGATCACTTCCTTGGAGAACCCCAGCACGAAGATCACGCCCAGCACCAGTGTGCGGGTCAGCAGCAGCTCCAGGATGTGCTGGCGCGAGCCGGCCAGCCAGTCCATGCTCTTGGCGCTGTGGTGCACCGCATGCAGCCGCCACAGAATGGGCACCTCGTGGTAGGCGCGGTGGGTCCAGTATTGCACCAGGTCGGCCGCCAGAATGATGAGCAGCACGCCGGCCCAGAAGGGCAGGTTCTGCACCCAGCCGCGCACGCCGTCGTGGGCCGCCCAGCCGAAGAACTTGTGCACCAGCAGGTTGGTCGCCAGCAGCACGAAGCCGACGATCATGTGGTTGACGATGAAGTGGTGGAAATCGGTCTGCCACTCGGCGCGGAACACCGGCTGGTCCTTGCGGTGCGCGAACAGCTTCTCGATGAAGATGAAGATCAGCGCCGAGCCCAGCAGGTCCAGAATGAACCAGTCCAGCCCGATGTAGGGCGTGTTGTCGGCGAAGTCGTTCACCGGCACCTTGTGGCCGCCCAGCAGCGCGGTGGCCGCCACCAGCAGGAAGGCAAAGGCGGCGAGCCAGCGCGCCCGGTTGAAGATGACGTTCACCAGCGAGATGCCACCGGCCACCACCAGCGCCACGAACATCACCGTGCGGATCACCTCCACGTCGTAGCTCTTGCGCAGTTGCGGCGTGGTCAGGTATTCGGGGAAATGGAAGGCCAGCACACCGAGGAAACACAGGATCGCCAGCGACAGCGCAATGCTGCCGCTGATCAGCCCGTGGCCACGTTTTAGCGGGCCGTGGCCTTCGGTGAGTCGGTTGAGTTTTTCCAGCATGGGGGGCTCCTGCGTGCGCCAGTGGGGACGCAGTGTAGCGCCTGGCACGTTTTATGCCACTCCACCGTGCACTGTACGCACAAGGGGGTGGATATGGACAGGCTTTTCAGCTTTTTTGGTGGCAACGATGGTGCATGGCAGGTACTGGATGCGCGGACGGTGGTGGGCGAGCCGGTGCCAGGGTGTGAGCGGGTGGATGTGGTGCAGGGCAATCCGGGCCCCATGCCGGACGGCACGGCCTGGGTTCTGCGCGGCGTCACCAGCTACCTGCGCTACACCACCGGGGAGGAGCAGGCGGCGCTGGCGGCCATCCAGCCGGTGCTGGGCCGGCCCGAGGCCTGCTGCGCGGCATTGATACCGATCCGCAAATCCGCAGCCTGGTGGGCCCTGCCGCAGGACCAGCGCCGCGACATCCTGGAAGACCAGTCGCAGCACATCCGCACCGGCATGCACTACCTGCCGGCCGTGGCGCGGCGCCTGCACCACAGCCGGGATCTCGATGAGCCCTTCGATTTCCTGACCTGGTTCGAGTTTGCCCCGGCCGATGCGGCCGCGTTCGACGACCTGCTCGCCGCGCTGCGCGCCAGCGCCGAGTGGGCCTATGTGGAGCGCGAAGCCGAATTGCGGCTGCTGCGCATCCACTGACCATGCATTGACAGGTTGCGCCCGGCGTACGCCGGGCTGCGTTGCTTCAGGCGCGCCGCGCTGCGGCGTCGGCCGGGGGCTGTGCCTGCAGGGCCAGCAGGCCCTGCACCACGTCACCCACCACGATGACCGAGGGGCTGGCGAGTTGTTCGCGGGCCACCATGTCGTGCAGCGTTGCCAGCGTGGTCACCGCATGGCGCTGGGCGGGCAGGCTGGCGCTCTGGATCACCGCCACCGGCGTGGAGCCGGGCAGGCCGGCCAGCAGGCCCTGCTGGATCTGCGTGACGCCGCGCACGCCCATGTAGATCACCAGCGTCAGCCGGGCGGTGTGGGCGGTGGAGGCGAGCAGCGCCCAGTCGGGGTCGCTGCCGCCGGGGCGGGCGTGGCCGGTGATGAACACCACGCCGTGGGCATGGTCGCGGTGGGTCAGTGGTACGCCGATGGCGGTGGCACCGGCCAGGCCGGCGGTGATGCCGTTGATGACGTCCACCGTGATGCCGGCGGCCTGCAGGTGTTCGACCTCTTCGCCTCCGCGGCCAAAGATGAAGGGGTCGCCGCCCTTGAGGCGCACGACGTTTTCGCCTTCCAGCACGGCCATCAGCATGAGCTTCTCGATGAAGGCCTGCGGCGTGGATTTGCAGCCGCCGCGTTTGCCCACGTAGACCACGCGGGCGGTGGGCGCAGCCAGCGCCACGATCTCGTTGCTGACCAGGTCGTCGACCAGCAGCACCGATGCGGCACGGATGGCCTTGACGGCCTTGACGGTCAGCAGATCGGGGTCGCCGGGCCCGGCGCCCACCAGCGTGCAGCGGCCGGGTGCCCTTGCGGAGGAATGGAGTGTGTTCATAGCTGTGCAACCATGTGCAAGATGTGTTCCACCTGCCGTGCAATCGGCGCCGGTACCGGCTGGTCGCCGCGCAGCACGGCGGCGTTGTAGGCGGCGGTGCCTGCGGCATCGGTTTCGTGGGGCAGGTCGGGCAGGGTGGCAAGGCTGCCGGCCTGCACCTCCTGCGTCAGCACCACCTGGCCGCGCAGCAGGCCGGTCATGGCGGGGATGCGGCGCGGATCGGCCACCGGCTCACCCTCGGTGCCGCGCAGCAGCAGCGCGTTGGCGCCCACCAGCGCGAAGGTGGCGGCCATCGAGATGGCGTATTCGGGATGGGTGTAGCTGCTTACCAGCAGGCTGGGGCCGGCACAGGGGTTCATCAGCTTGACCAGACTGTGGGCCGGATTGCGCAGGCCCACCACGCGGCGCACCTCCAGCAGGCGCTGCAGCGCAGGGCAGAGCAGCGCTGTGGGGGCAAAAACAACCTGCCCGGGTGCTATTTTTTCGATAGCTGTTGCGTGAGCAATACCGCTGGCCAGCAGCACATCGGATGCATAAACACGGCGCGTTTCCGTGGCGGCGCCATGTACCAGCACCGGCAGGCCTTCGCGGGCCAGCAGCTGCGCCAGCAGCGGCGTGAGGACCGGCAGCCGGCGTGCGCCGTTGGAGCTGGGCAGCACCACCACCGGGCGTGTGCTGGCGGGGAAGTGCTGCAGCCGGGCATGGATGGCGTCGAGGAATCCGGCCGCTTCTTCGGGTGTTTCCCCCTTGATCCGCATGGCCAGGCAGAAGGCACCGATTTCCAGATCGGTCACCTGGCCATCCAGCACCTGGCCTAGCAGGTCGGCCGCCTGCGCGCGCGGGAGTGCACGCGCGCCGTCCTTGCCGCGGCCAATTTCCTTGATGTACTGACTGATGCCCATGGGTCAATTGTCGGTCATGCCTCATGACTTTTCGCCATAAGACGAATGACCGATCGGGTGTGTCAGGCTGCCTGCTTCAGGGGCGCGATTGTGCGCACCATGCGCTTGATTTCGGGCACGCAGGAGCCGCAGTTGGTGCCGCATTTCAGCGCACCCTGCAGCGCCGCGAGGCGTGCGTCTTCCGAGCCGCTGCAGGTGGCCAGACAGGTCTGGATCGCGTCGTCGGTGACGTTGAAGCAGGTGCAGATCTGTTTGCCGCGCGACTGCACTGCCACCGGTGCCTTGGCACCCGGCACCAGCAGCAGCCGGCCATAGGCCTGCGCGGGCAGTTCGTCCTGCAGCAGGGTCTTGATCCAGGCTTCGGCGCTGGTGTCACCGGCGAGCATGAAGCCTTCGAGCCTGGCGTCGTCTCCCTGGCGCACCAGCCGGACCGAGCGGCGCTGGCCCTTCTTCCGGTCGGCATAGCGCAGCGCGTCGCTGCCGGCCAGGCCCAGCACTGCCTCGACCTGGATCAGCAGCTCGTCCGCAGGCACGTAGTCGTCGGCCGCACGGAACAGGATGCCGGTGCGTTCACGGCCGAAGGGCACGCAGCTGGCAAAGGCGAACTTTGCCATCAGCGGCTTCAGCCGTTCCCGCGCTGCCAGCGCGTCGGCCTCGGGCAGCCAGGCCACGCCGAGCAGGGACCAGGGCAGTTCGGCCTTCAGGATCTTGACCGCCGCGTGTTTCAGTTCGGGCTGTTTCGAGGTGGGGCAGTAGGCCGAGGTGGTGAGCGCGTTGACGCCGGCCAGGGGCTCGCCGGTGCTGGAGCGCCCGCTCAGATACTCTGCACCCCAGTGCATCGCGATGAAGGCCTGGGTGGCGCCGACTTCGGCGCTGCCCTGCACCGGCACCACGATGGAGCCACGCTTGGACGTGACGTGGACCAGGTCACCGTCACGCAGCTGGCGCCGGGCCATGTCCTGCGGATGCAGTTGCACGCTGGGCTCGGCCACATGGCCGAACAGCCGGCCCAGGGTGCCGGTGCGGCTCATGCCGTGCCACTGGTCGCGCAGGCGGCCCGTGGTGAGCGAGAACGGGAAACGCGATTCGCGCGGCTCGGCCACCGGCTGGTACACGGTGTTGGCAAATTTGGCCTTGCCGTCGGCGGTGGGGAACACGCCGTCTTCGTAGAGCCGTACCTTGCCGGCGGTTTCGCCTTCACGCAGGGGCCATTGCTGGGGCGCGGTTTCCAGCATGGCGTAGCTCATGCCGGTGATGTCGAGGTCGCGGCCGCGGGTGGATTCGCGGTGTTCCAGCCAGACCGATTCCGGGTCTTCGTAGGGGAACAGGCCGCGCGGGCCGGCCACGGCCGCTTCGAGCCGGCGCGCAAAGGCCACGGCAATCGACCAGTCGTGCCGGGCCTCGCCCGGCGCGGCGACGGCGGAGCGCACCCGCGAGACGCGGCGTTCGCTGTTGGTGACCGTGCCTTCCTTTTCGCCCCAGGTGGTGGCGGGCAGCAACAGGTCGGCGTAGTCGCAGGTGGCCGGGGTGGCAAAGGCTTCCTGCACCACCACGAATTCGGCGCGCTCCAGCGCACGGCGCACCGTGGCCTGGTCGGGCATGGACTGCAGCGGGTTGGTGCAGGCAATCCACAGCGCCTTGATCTCGCCGTCGGCCGCAGCCTGGAACATCTCCACCGCCGTTTTACCAGGCCTGGAGGGCACATCGGGCACGCCCCACAGCCTGGCCACTTCGGCGCGGTGGTCGGGGTTGGCCATGTCGCGGTGCGCGCTGAGCAGGTTGGCCAGGCCGCCCACTTCGCGGCCGCCCATCGCATTGGGCTGGCCGGTGAGCGAGAAGGGGCCGGCGCCGGGCTTGCCGATCTGACCCGTGGCCAGGTGCAGGTTGACCAGCGCGGCGTTCTTGGCGGTGCCGCTGCTCGACTGGTTCAGGCCCTGGCAGTACAGGCTCAGCGTGGCGGGCGAGGTGGCAAACAGGCGGGCGGCTTCGAGCAGGTCGGTCTTCTTCAAACCGCAGATGTCGGCCACATAGTCCGGGGTGTAGTCGCGCACCGTGGCCTTGAGCGCGTCAAAGCCGTTGGTGTGGGCGGCAATGTAGGCGTTGTCGAGCCAGCCCTCCCACAGCATGGTGTGCAGCATGCCGTTGAACAGCGCCACGTCGGTGCCGGGCTGGATGGGCAGGAACAGGTCGGCGATCTCGGCGGTGTCGGTGCGGCGCGGGTCACAGAAGATGATCTTCATCTGCGGGTTGGCGCGCTTGGCATCCTCGATGCGGCGGAACAGGATGGGGTGGGCGTAGGCCGTGTTGCTGCCGACGATGAAGATGCACTGTGCATGGTTCACGTCGTCATAGCAGGTGGGGGGTGCATCGGCGCCCAGCGTCATCTTGTAACCGGCCACGGCGCTGCTCATGCACAGGCGCGAATTGGTGTCGACGTTGTTGGTGCCGATCAGGCCCTTGGCCA
>DASWYJ010000322.1:0-9726 GCA_036405035.1 Burkholderiaceae bacterium | reverse complement strand
CCCGGGGTGGCGCCGAATACGCAGGAGAACAGCTTCATCACCACGGTGCTCACGCCAATGAAAAAGCCGGGCCGGAAATGGCCTTCCAGCAGGTCGGTCAGCTCGGTGGGGGGGTGCACCTTGTAGCCCTGGGGCTCGGGGTACATCTCTTTTTCGGTCGGGGCAAAGACGATGTCGCAGCCGGCGTCGGCCAGCTTGGCGCAGTCGGCGTCGAAGGTGCGGGGATAGGTGTCGAAATCTTCGTGCGGCGCGAACTGCAGCCGGTTGACGAAGATGCTGGCCACGGTGACGTCGCCCAGCGGCTGTGCCTGCCGCACCAGCGCGAGGTGGCCGTCGTGCAGGTTGCCCATCGACGGCACGAAGGCCGGTTTGCGGAAGGCCTGCAGGTGCTGGCGAAGTTCAGTGATGGTGTGGACGACGTGCATGGACAGGGCGCGCGGGAGTGCAAAGCCGGTACTGTAGCCGCTCCGCCCGATGGCCTGCGCGCCGCGCGGGCTACCAGGCGTGCAGCGTGTTGTCGGGGAAGCTGCCGTCCTTCACGGCGTGCACGTAGGCGGTGATGGCGCCCTGCACGCTGTCGGCGCCTTCCATGAAGTTGCGCACGAATTTCGGGTTCTTGCCGAGGTTGATGCCCAGCATGTCGTGCATCACGAGCACCTGGCCGGCCGTGCCCTTGCCGGCACCGATGCCGATGGTGTGGCAGTGCTGCAGTTCCGCCGTAAGGGGGGTGGCCAGGACTTCGGGCACCATTTCCAGCACCAGCATGGAGGCGCCGGCATCCTGCAGCGCATGGGCGTGCTGCCTCATTAGCACGGCGGCGGCGTCCTCGCGGCCCTGCACACGGTAGCCGCCGAGCGCGTGCACGGTTTGTGGTGTCAGGCCCAGGTGGGCGCAGACCGGAATGCCACGCTCCACGAGGAAGCGCACGGTATCGGCGGTCCAGCCGCCGCCTTCGAGCTTGACCATGTGGGCGCCGGCCTGCATCAGCACCGTGGCGCTGCGCAGCGCCTGCTCCTTCGATTCCTGGTAGGTGCCAAACGGCAGGTCGGCGATCAGCCAGGCGCTGCCATTGGCGCGGCGCAGGCCGCGGGCCACGCTGTCGGTGTGGTGGCGCATGGTTTCCAGCGACACGCCCACCGTGCTGGAGAGGCCCTGGCAGACCATGCCCAGTGAATCGCCTACAAGAATGCAGTCCACCCCCGCAGCGTCTGCCACGGCCGCAAAGGTGGCGTCGTAGGCGGTGAGCATGCAGATCTTCTCGCCGCGTTCGCGCATCTGCGCCAGCCGGGGCAGGCTGACCGGGCGGCGCAGCGGCTGGGGCGAGGAGGTCGGCAGCGAGCCGTAGGCGGTGGCGGGAGCGGGTGCGGCAGTGGTCATGGGTGGGTTGGCGCGTGGCCAGGGAGTCCGTGAGGCCGCCAGTCTATTCGATCACCGCCGGTGGCGGGGGAGCAGAGCCGTTATGCTTTCGGGATGCGTGAATCCGATGATTTTCCCCCGGCCGTGTTGCAGCGCATCGTCCAAGACGATGTGACCCGCGCACTGCAGGAAGACGTGCGCGGCGGTGACCTGACCGCGGCGCTGATTGCCCCTACCCAGCGTACCCATGCCCGCGTGCTGGCGCGCGAGGCTGCGGTGCTGTGTGGCCGGCCCTGGGCCGAGGCCACGCTGCGCGCGCTGGACCCGACCGCCACCGCCACCTGGCATGTCGCCGAAGGCGGCCGCTGCGTGGCCGAGCAGGTGGTGCTGGAAATGCAGGGCAGTGCCCGCGCGCTGCTGAGCGCCGAGCGCACGCTGCTGAATTTTCTGCAGCTGCTGAGCGCGGTGGCCACCAAGACCGCGACCTATGTGGACACCGTGCGTGGCACCCGCGCCGCGATTGTGGACACCCGCAAGACACTGCCCGGCCTGCGCATGGCGCAGAAATACGCGGTGCATGCCGGCGGTGGTGTGAACCACCGCATCGGCCTGTTCGACGCGGTGCTCATCAAGGAAAACCACATTGCCGCAGCCGGCGGTATTGCCCAGGTGCTGGCCGCCGCGCAGGCCAGCGCCGCGCAGGCCAAGTTCATCGAGATCGAGGTGGAAACGCTGGCGCAGCTGCACCAGGCGCTGGACCATGGCGCAAAAATGGTGCTGCTCGACAACATGGACCTGCCCACCCTGCATGAGGCGGTGCGCATCAATGCCGGCCGCGCCATCCTGGAAATCTCCGGCGGCGTGAGCCTGGAGACCGTGCGCGCGCTGGCCGAAACCGGGGTCGACCGCATCTCCATCGGCGCGCTGACCAAGGACGTGAAGGCCACTGATTTCTCCATGCGTTTCCAGGAGGTGCCATGTCTCAGCTGAGTGGCCTGTTCAAGGTCGAATACGACCAGCCCGAAACGCAGAGCGGCAGCGCCTGCAGCACCCAGCATGCCTGGGCCCGGGTACCGGTGGAGCCCACGCCCAGCGAACGCAGCGCGCTGAAAGACACAATCCGCCGGCTGCTGAAGGAGCGCAACGCGGTGATGGTGTCGCACTACTACGTGCACCCGGATCTGCAGGACCTGGCCGAAGAAACCGGCGGCATCGTCAGCGACTCGCTGGAGATGGCGCGCTTCGGCCGCGACCACGCAGCGCAGACGCTGGTGGTGTCCGGTGTGCGTTTCATGGGTGAAACCGCCAAGATCCTGTCGCCCGAGAAAACCGTGCTGATGCCCGATCTGGACGCCACCTGCTCGCTTGATCTGGGCTGCCCGATCGACGAATTCAGCGCCTTCTGCGACGCCCATCCCGACCGCACCGTGGTGGTCTATGCCAACACCAGCGCGGCGGTGAAGGCCCGCTCGGACTGGCTGGTCACCTCCAGCTGCGCGCTCGACATCGTGCGGGCGCTGAAAGACAAGGGCCACAAGATCCTGTGGGCGCCCGACAAGCACCTGGGCGGCTACATCCAGCGCGAAACCGGCGCCGACATGGTGTTCTGGAACGGCGCCTGCATCGTGCACGACGAGTTCAAGGCCTTCGAGCTGGAAGCGCTGAAAAAGCAGCATCCGGGGGCCAAGGTGCTGGTGCACCCGGAAAGCCCGGCCGACGTGGTGGCGCTGGCCGACGCGGTGGGCTCCACCTCGGCCATCCTGAAAGCCGCGCGCGAGTTCGACGCCACCGCGTTCATCGTCGCCACCGACAACGGCATGATGCACAAGCTGCGCACGCTGAACCCCGGCAAGACATTCATCGAAGCCCCCACCGCCGGCAACAGCGCCACCTGCAAGAGCTGCGCGCACTGCCCCTGGATGGCGATGAACGGGCTGGCCGGGCTGGCCCAGGTGCTGGAAAACGGCAGCAACGAAATCCACGTCGACCCCGCGCTCGGCGTGCGCGCGCGCCTGCCCATCGACCGCATGCTGGCCTTCACCGCCGCGCAGAGAAGTGGCCAGCCCACCGGCGCGCTGGTGCCCGGCATCGGCGCGGCCTGAGCCGGACGTGCATGCGCTGATCGACTTTGCGGCGCCGGATGCCGGCGGCGCAGGGGCCGTGCGTGCCGCTTTCGGCGAGCCCCGCGCGGTGCTGGTGGCCCATACCCTCGCCGACGTGCAGCCCTTGCTGGATGCGGTGCAGGCCCACGCCAGGGTCGGCCGCTGGTGTGTGGGCTACCTGCGCTACGAGGCCGCGCCGGCGTTCGACGCGGCGCTGCAGGTGCATGCCGCCGATGGCCCGCTGGCCTGGTTTGGCGTGCACGACGCGCCGCTGCCCTGGCGCGATGCGCCGGGGCCCGATGCCGTGCTCGATGGGCTGCATGAACCTGATCGCGCGGCCTTCGACGCCGCGTTGGCCCGCATCCATGCGGCCATTGCCGCCGGCGAGGTCTACCAGGTCAACCAAACCGCGCGGCTGCAAGGCCGGCTGGCATCCGGCAGCGCGCAGGCCCTGTTCCATGCCTTGCAGCGTGCCCAGCCGGGTGGCTACGCGGCGTACATCGACAGCGGCACGGAGCAGGTGCTGTCGGTCTCGCCCGAACTGTTTTTTGACTGGAACGACGACCGCCTGCTGACCCGGCCGATGAAAGGCACAGCGCCCCGGGGCACTACTCCGGAAGAAGACGCCGCCCATGCGCAGGCCCTGCGCGCCTCACCCAAGGAGCGGGCCGAGAACGTGATGGTGGTGGACCTGCTGCGCAACGACGTGTCGCGTGTGGCCCTGCCGCATTCGGTGCGGGTGCCGCGCCTGTTTCATCTGGAAGCGCTGCCGGCGGTCTGGCAGATGACATCCGACGTGACCGCCACCACCCGGCCCGGCACCACGCTGGCCGGGGTGTTTGGCGCATTGTTTCCCTGTGGCTCCGTGACCGGTGCACCCAAGGTGCGGGCAATGCAGCTGATCCGCGAACTGGAACCCGGGCCGCGCGGCGTGTACTGCGGCGCGGTCGGCGTGGTGCGGCCCGGAGGCGCGGCCACCTTCAATGTGGCCATCCGCACGGTGACGCTCAGCCAGGGGCGGGTGTGCTGCGGCATGGGCAGCGGCATCACGGCCGACGCGCAGCCGGAGGCCGAATGGCGCGAATGGCGCCACAAGCGCGCTTTCCTGGAGCGCGCCCGTGCGCCGTTTGCGCTGCTGGAGACGCTGGCGCTGGCCGATGGCGTGTGCCACCACGCGCCCCTGCACCTCGCACGCATGGCCACCGCCGCCGCGCATTTTGGCTATCCGTGGGAGGAGGGTGTTGTAAAGGCCGCACTGCGCCGCGTGCAGCAGGCCCACCCCACCGGCTGCTGGCGGGTGCGGCTGCTGCTGCAGGCCGATGGCCGCGCCGAAGCGCAGGCGTTTGCCCTGGCCGCGACACCGGGGCCGGTGCGGCTGCAGCTGGCCAGCGCGGCCTTCGAGATGGCCGACAGCGAATTCACCCGCTTCAAGACCACCCGGCGCGACCACTACGACGCGCTGGCGCCGGCCGATCCGGCGGTGTTCGATACGGTGCTGTGGAATTCCCGGGGCGAAATCACCGAATGCACGCGCGGCAACATCGCGCTGCTGCTCGGCGGCCAGTGGGTGACGCCACCGCTGCAGTGTGGCCTGCTGCCGGGCGTGGGCCGGGCGCAGGCCCTGGCGCAGGGGCGCATGCAGGAAAAGGTGGTGCGGCTGGAGGCGCTGCCGCAGGTGCAGGGCCTGGCCTTCGTCAACAGCCTGCGCGGCTGGCTGCCGGCGGAGTGGGCAAAGGCCTAGGCGGCGGGCGCAGGGCCTGGCGGCGGCTCAGGCCTGCTGGGTGGGCACGTGGTCGCGCTCGCCGTTCTGGCGGTTCTGCGCATCGACGAACACCAGCAGCGGCTTGTGCGCAGCCACCTGGTTCTCCGCCACCTGGGCAAAGGCGGCGATGATGATCAGGTCACCCACCGAGGCGCGGCGCGCGGCCGAGCCATTGACCGAGATCATGCCGGTGCCGCGCTCGCCCTTGATGGCATAGGTGATGAAGCGTTCACCGTTGTTGATGTTCCAGATGTGGACCTGCTCGTTCTCGCAGATGTTGGCCGCGTCCAGCAGGTCTTCGTCGATCGCGCACGAGCCTTCATAGTGCAGTTCGCACTGGGTGACGGTGGCGCGGTGGATCTTCGATTTGAGCAGGGTACGGAGCATAGGCAATCCTCTTACGGGCGAAGGGTGAATTGTGGCAGGACTGGCGCCACCGGGCTGGAGTGGCCGCTCCAGCCGGCCCGGCCCGCGCGCACCGCCTGCTGGAGCCCGGCGATGGCCGCCTCCGGGTCGGCAGCCCCGGTGATGGCCGTGATGGCGGCTGCGCCTGCCGCACCCGCCGCCATTGCCTGCTGCACCTGCTGCGCCCGCATGCCGGCGATGCCCACCACCGGCAGCGGCAGCAGCGTGCTCCAGTAGGCCAGGTTGGCGTTGCCCTGGGGCAGCCAGGGCATGGCCTTGCTTTGTGTGGGGTGGATGGGCCCGCAGGCGATGTAGCTGGGCCGCAGCGCCCAGGCGCGGCAGACTTCCCAGTAGGCATGGGTGCTCACCCCGAGCCGCAGGCCGGCGCGGGCGATGGTGGCCAGGCCGTCGGGGCCGGCGGCGGCGAGGTCGTCCTGCCCGAGGTGCACACCGTAGGCGCCCGCCGCGATGGCCAGGGCCCAGTGGTCGTTGATGAACAGCTGCGCGTCGGCGGCCCGGGCGGCGGCCACGCTGCGTGCGATGGCCGCGTGCAGGCCGGGCGCGGTGGGGTCCTTGATGCGCAGCTGCACCGTGCGCACGCCGGCGGCCAGCACCCGCAGCACCCAGTCGGCGCTGTCGACCACGGCGTACAGCCCCAGCGCCGGCTCCTGCAGTGGCGCGAATGGCGGGGTGGCTGCGGCCGGGCCGGTCGGCCCCTGGCCGGGCAGGCTCAGGTGGGGCAGGTTGTCGGCGCGCAGCGCAAAACCCGGCCGGGGCCGCACCGGGCCGGCGCCGGCACCCGCCGGCCGGGCGTGGCGCAGGGCTTCGGTGGTGGCCATCTTGGCGAGCACGATGGCCTCGATGGCCACGAAACCCCGCGCCAGCGCCGCCGCCGCGCTGCTGGCAAACACACAGCCGGTGCCATGGTGGTGCGCGGTGGCCACGCGCGGCAGGCTGAGCCAGCCGCTGGCATGCGGGGTGAGCGCGTAGTCCTGGCTGGTGTCGCCGGCTGCGTCGCCGCCGGTGATGACCACGGCGCCACAGCCCCGCGCCAGCAGGGCCTGCGCGGCCGCTTCCACCGCAGCCGGGGTGGCCAGCGCCGGCCATTGCAGCAGTGCGGCCGCTTCGGCCCGGTTGGGCGTGAGCAGGCTGGCGCGGGGCAGCAGCAGCGTGCGGTAGGCCTGCAGCAGGGCCTGGTCGGCCAGCACGGCGCCGGTGCTGGCGCGCAGCACCGGATCGACCACCAGCGGCAGGCCGGGCTGAGTTTCCCGCAGCCGGTCGATCCAGCGGGCGAGCACCTGCAGGTTCTCCACGCTGCCGAGCAGGCCGGTTTTCAGCGCGGCGGGGGGCAGGTCGCTGGCCAGCGCGGCGAGCTGGGCATCGAGTTGCGCAGGGTCCACCGCGTCCACCCGCTGCACCGCCACCGAGTTCTGTGCGGTGAGTGCGGCCACGGCGGTGCAGCCATGTACGCCCAGCGCGTCGAACGCCCGCAGGTCGGCCTGCAGGCCGGCGCCGGCGCCGCTGTCGGAGCCGGCGACGCTCCAGACCACGGGTGGGGCAGTTTCAGGTGTTTTCAGCATAAAAAGTGACTGTGGCCAGCGTGTTTGCTATGAGTGTTGCTATTGATAAAGGAGCTAATTGCATGGCGCGTCAGAGCACGAAAGGCCGGCCGGTTACTGGCGTGCTGGCCACGGCCATGGCCTGTTTGGCCATGATGCCGGCCTCGAACGCCAGCCGCCCGGCCTCGATGCCGAGCCTGAAGGCCTGGGCCATGCGCACCGGGTCGCGGGCGTGGGCCACGGCGGAATTGAGCAGCACGGCGTCGAAGCCCAGCTCCATGGCCTGCACGGCGTCCTGCGGCGAGCCGATGCCGGCATCCACCACCAGCGGCACACCGGGCAGGCGCTCGCGCAGCGTGCGCAGGGCCCAGGGGTTGAGCAGGCCCTGGCCCGAGCCGATGGGCGCGCCCCAGGGCATGAGGATGCGGCAGCCGGCGTCGAGCAGGCGCTGGCACAGCACCAGGTCGTCGGTGCAATAAGGGAAGACTTCGAAGCCCTCGCGCACCAGCTCGGCGGCCGCGGCCACCAGCTCGAAGGGGTCGGGCTGCAGCGTGTGTTCGTCGCCCACCACTTCCAGCTTGATCCAGGGGGTGCCGAACAGTTCGCGCGCCATCTGCGCCAGCGCCACCGCCTCGCGCGCGGTGCGGCAGCCGGCGGTGTTGGGCAGCAGGCGCGCGCCGCTGGCCCGGATCAGCGCGTAGAAGTCGCCCTGGCCGCCAGGGCCCACCGCTTGTGCTGCCGGCATGGCGAGCTGGCGCTTCAGGCCCAGCGTGACGACCTGGGTGCCCGAGGCGCTGATGGCCTGTTGCAGCACGGCGGGCGAGGGGTAGCCGGCCGTGCCGAGGAAGAAGCGGCTGGTGAGTTCGGTGTCGGCGATGCGCAGGGTCATGGGTCAGCCCCCGGTGATGGGTTGGAAGGTGAAGACGGCGTCGCCGGGCTGCAGCACCCGGCCGGCGCGCTGGTGGCGCGCGACGAATGCGCCATTGACTGCGGTGGCCAGTGCTTCGGGCGGCAGGCCGCTGGCGGCCACCAGGTCGGCCAGCGTGCTGCCCACGGGCAGCACGCGGGGCTCGCCGTTGACGCTGATGCCCAGCGGGGGCAGAGCGGCGTTCATGCGGACACGGCCTCGTGGGACGGGGTGGTGGGCAGCGCGGCCAGCGCCTGTTCGACCAGCGCCGGCGCGATCAGCCAGCCGTGGCGGAACAGGCCGTTGATGCGCGTGAGGCCGGGCTCGGTGTGCAGGCGCGGCTGGTTGTCGGGCAGGGCCGGGCGCAGATTGGCCTCGCTGTGCAGCACCCGCGCCTCGGCCAGCTCGGGCAACACGCTGTGGGCGGCGGCCAGCAGCTCCACCGTGCTGCGCAGCGACACCGGCGAGCGGTCCTCGCTCTCGATCTCGCTGGCGCCAACCACCACCACGTCGCCCGCGCGCGGCACCAGGTACACGCGGTGGCGCGGGTGCAGCAGGCGCAGCGGGCGGCTGAGCGGCACGCCGGGCGCGTGCAGCCAGAAGATTTCGCCCCGCACGCCACGGAGGCTGCGGCCGAATTCCGATGCCGTGTCGCGAGCGCCCAAACCGCGCACGTCGAACACCCAGTCGAACGTGTGTGTGCCCCGTGCAGTCCGGAGCCGGCCGGGTTCCAGCCGCGTGACCGCATGGCCCCAGTGCCAGCGCGCGCCCTGTGCCGCAGCGGTGGTGGCCAGCGCCTGCAAGGCCTGCACGGTATGGATGTGGCCTTCGCAGGGCAGCATCCACGCATGGGCCGGTGCCAGCACGGCGGGCTCCAGCGCGGCCAGCGCGGCGCGGTCCAGCGCCTGCGGCGCGTGCTCCGCCGGGGCCTTGTGGCGCAGCAGGTCCAGCACGCGGTGGGCCGCACCCTCGTCGCCCCGGTGGGCCAGCAGCAGGCTGCCGGCCTGGGTGAGCTGCACGGGCGGGTGCAGCGCGGCCACGATCTCCGGCCAGCGCTGCAGCGCGCGCAGGCCGAGCGCGAACACGGCATCGTCCGCGCTTTCCAGTTCGGCCACCGGGCTCAGCATGCCGGCCGCGGTGAAGCCGGCTGCGCGCGTGCCCTGGCTGTACCAGAGCGCGTCGGGCGCCGGGTCGAACACCTCGACCTGGTGGCCGGTGCGCGTGAGCTCGAAGGCCAGCAGCCGGCCCAGCAGGCCCGCGCCGGCGATGCCAATGCGCATACCGGCCTCAGCCCTTGGCGATGGGGATGTAGATCTCGCCGCCGGCCGCGCGGAACTCGGCGCTTTTCGCCGCCATGCCGGCGGCGATGTCCTGCGGGGCCGCCATGCCGGCTGCCGCGTCATCGGCCGGCGCGGCGGCCTGGCCCTCGAGGCTGGCCGCGTACTCGCGCACGTCCTGCGTGATCTTCATCGAGCAGAATTTCGGCCCGCACATGGAGCAGAAGTGCGCCACCTTGGCCGAGTCCTTGGGCAGGGTTTCGTCGTGGAAATCGCGCGCGGTCTCGGGGTCCAGGCCGAGGTTGAACTGGTCCTGCCAGCGGAAGTCGAAGCGCGCCTTGCTGAGCGCCTCGTCGCG
>DASWYJ010000321.1:0-5580 GCA_036405035.1 Burkholderiaceae bacterium | reverse complement strand
TGCGAGGTGGAGTTCGCCACGCTGCTGTCGGTCAAGACCGGCGGCTGCCCGGAAGACTGCTCCTACTGCCCGCAGGCCGCCCGCTACGACACCGGCGTCACCGCCACCAAGCTGATGGAGCCGGCCGAAGTGCTGGCCGCTGCTGAAGCCGCCAAAGCCGCAGGCGCCACCCGTTTCTGCATGGGCGCCGCCTGGCGCTCGCCAAAAGACCGTGACATTGAAAAGGTGTCCGAACTGGTGCGCGGCGTGAAGGCGCTGGGCATGGAAACCTGTGCCACGCTGGGCATGCTCGAAGGTGGCCAGGCCCAGGCGCTGGCCGATGCCGGCCTCGACTACTACAACCACAACCTCGACAGCGCGCCCGAGTTCTACGGCCAGATCATCAAGACCCGCGAATACCAGGACCGGCTCGACACGCTGGGCCATGTGCGCACCGCCGGCGTGAAGGTCTGCTGCGGCGGCATCGTCGGCATGGGCGAAAACCGCCGCCAGCGCGCTGCGCTGATCGCGCAGCTGGCCAACCTGTCGCCGTACCCGGAATCGGTGCCCATCAACCATTTGGTTAAGGTCGAAGGCACGCCACTGGCCGACCAGGCCGATCTGGACCCGCTGGAATTCGTGCGCACCATTGCGGTGGCCCGCATCACCATGCCCACGGCGCGGGTGCGGCTGTCGGCCGGCCGCCGCCAGATGGGCGAAGCGGTGCAGGCCATGTGCTTCATGGCCGGCGCCAACTCGATCTTCTTCGGCGAAAAGCTGCTGACCACCGACAACCCCGAAACCCTCGATGACGTGGCGCTGCTCGGCAAGCTGGGCATGTATCCGCGTGGCAAGAAGCCGGGCACTGCTGCCGGCGGCCACTGACGGTTCCGCTGATGCATCTGCCCGCAGGCCTTGATCCGCTACCCAACCTGCACCAGGCCGCGTTGGCGCAGACCCTGCAGCACCTGCTGGACAACAAGACCAAGCCGCTCGGCTCCCTCGGGCGGCTGGAGGCGCTGGCGCTGCAGCTGGGCCTGATCCTCGGCACCGCAGCGCCGCGGCTGGAGCAGCCGCAGATGCTGGTGTTCGCCGGGGACCACGGGCTGGCCGCGCGTGGTGTGTCGGCCTACCCGAGCGACGTGACCTGGCAGATGGTCGAGAACTTCCTTGCCGGTGGCGCCTGCGTCAGCGTGCTGGCGCGCCAGCATGGCATGGCGCTCACTGTGGTGGACTGTGGTGTGCGGCACGATTTCGCGCCGCGCCCCGGCCTGCACAGCGCCCGGATCGCAGCCGGCACCGCCGATAGCCTGGAGCAACCCGCCATGACGGCCGCGCAGTGCGCCCAGGCCATCGCCCATGGCCGGGCGCTGGTGCGCGGGCTGCCCGGCAACGTGGTGCTGCTGGGTGAAATGGGCATTGGCAACACCTCGTCTGCCGCACTGCTGCTCTCGCGGATAGCCGGTGTGGCCATCGCCGACTGCACTGGTGCCGGCACCGGGCTGGACGCGGCAGGTATTGCCCGCAAAACCACCATCCTGGGTGAAGTCCTGCTGCGCCATGGCAGTGCCACCGCGCCGCTGGCCGCGCTGGCTGCGCTGGGCGGCTTTGAACTTGCCACCATGCTGGGCGCAGCCTGGCAAGCCGCGCTCGAACGGCGCGTGATCGTGGTCGACGGCTTCATTGCCGGCGCCGTACTGCTGGTGGCCCATGCGCTCGACGCGCGGATCCTGCAGCGCTGCGTGTTCGCCCACCGTTCCGGCGAACGTGGCCATGCGCTGCTGCTGCAGCATCTGCGGGTGCAGCCGCTGCTCGATCTGGACCTGCGGCTGGGGGAGGGTTCGGGTGCGGCACTGGCCTGGCCGCTGCTCCAGTCGGCCTGCGCCGTGCTGAACGACATGGCCAGCTTCGCCAGCGCCGGCGTGGCACGTCAGCAGACCTGACCCGGCGGTCGCCCGAATCACCCACGGAACCCCGGGGCTGGAGGTTGTGCCAGGCCCCTACAAGGTCTATCCTGCACCCATTGCCCTGCACTCCGCAGGCGTGCCCACGGAGAGACGCCATGTACAAACGCATCCTGCTCGCCTACGACGGCTCCGACACCGGCCAGAACGCCCTGCTCGACTGCCAGGAAGTGGCGCAGTGGAGCGGCTCCGAGCTGTTTCTGGTGGCCGTGATGCCGGCCACGATGGGCATCGTCAGCGTGGAAGGCGCGGTATACGACCATGCGCTGGCCGAGCGGGAGCGCGTGCGCTACGAAGGGGTGCTGGCCGACGGCCTGCGCCGGCTCGCCGACGCGGGCTATACCGCCCACGGTGAACTGCTGATCGGCGAATCGATTGCGGAAATCACCCGGTATGCCACCAAGATCGAGGCCAACCTGATCGTGGTGGGCCACAAGCACCTCGATGGCTGGGCCGCGCGCTGGTGGCGAGGCGCCCAGTCGGGCGCGCTGATCGAGCATTCGCCGTGCAGTGTGCTGGTGGTCATTACCCACTGAGCCCCACCCCATGCCATCCGCCGCCCGCCGTACCGCTGCCACTGCTGCCGGTGCCACACAGGCACTGGAGCAGTACCGCCGCCGTGCGCCGGTATACGACCTGGAACTGGCCGCGCTGGAGCCGGTCCGCGCGCAGGCCATCGCCATGCTGGGCCTGCGGCCCGGCGCCACCGTGCTCGACGTGGGCTGCGGTACCGGGCTGAGCTTTGCGGCGCTGCGTGAAGGCGTGGGCGCGAAGGGCCAGGTGGTGGGCATCGAACAGTCTCCGGACATGCTGGAGCAGGCCCGCGCGCGGCTGGCCGGCGCCGGCTGGCGCAATGTGCAGCTGGGCTGCGCGCCGGTGCGGGATGCCGCGCTGCCGGTGCGGGCCGATGCGGCGCTGTTCCATTTCACCCATGACATCCTGCGCGACGCGGCCGCGCTGGCCCATGTGCTGCGCCACCTGGAGCCGGGCGCCACCGTGGTGGCTGCGGGCCTCAAGTGGGCCGGCCCCTGGACCTGCGCCTGCAACTGGCTGGTGTGGCCTGCGGCGCTGCATTCGGTGAGTTCGTTCGACGGCCTGCACGCCCCCTGGGACCTGCTCGAACCGCAGTTGCAGGATTTCACCGTGCAGACCCTGTGGCTGGACACGGTGTTCCTGGCCCGTGGCCGGGTGCCGCCACGCCACTAGGGCCGGCCCGCGCCCTGCCGGGGCGGAAAGAGCATCCACAACAGGCTTTTACGGCGCGGGCGTCTTGGGCTCGAAAGCGCAGTACGCCGCCACGCCGCATCGCCAGCATTGCGGCTTGCGTGCCTGGCACACGTAGCGGCCATGCAGGATCAGCCAGTGGTGGGCGTCCACCAGGTAGGCGGCCGGAATGCGTTTCAGCAGTTTCAGCTCCACTTCCAGCGGGTTCTTGCCCGGCGCCAGCCCGGTGCGGTTGCCGACCCGGAAGATGTGGGTGTCGACCGCCATGGTGGGCTCACCGAAGGCCACGTTCAGCACCACGTTGGCCGTCTTGCGGCCCACTCCGGGCAGCGCTTCCAGTGCCGCGCGGGTGCGGGGCACCTCTCCGCCATGCTCCTCCACCAGGATGCGGCAGGTCTCCATCAGGTGGCGGGCCTTGCTGCGGTACAGGCCAATCGTCTTGATGTAGCCCTCCAGCCCTTCCAGCCCGAGCGCCAGGATTTTCTGTGGCGTACCCGCTACCGGAAACAGCCTGCGGGTGGCCTTGTTCACCCCCACGTCCGTGGCCTGCGCGCTGAGCAGCACCGCGGCGAGCAGCTCGAACACGGTGGTGAATTCCAGCTCGGTGGCCGGCTGCGGGTTGGCTGCCTGGAGCGTGGCGAAGAAGGCGTCGATCTGGTCTTTGTGCATGGCGGAGGGTCGGTGGAGCGGGCGTGCGGGCCGGGCCCCATTTTCGCGGCAACTTCCACTACCATCGTGGCATGCCGCCTGCCACCTTTTTGCGCCTCGCCTGTGCCGCGCTGGCCACGGGCCTGCTGGCCGCCTGCGCCACCTCCACCCCGGTCCCTCCGCCACCCCGGCTGGTGGTGTTGCTGGTGGTCGATGGCCTGCCGCAGCGCCAGATGCTCGACTACCGCGACCAGCTCGTTCCCGACGGGCTTAACCGCCTGCTGGAGCGCGGCGCGTGGTTCTCGCAGGCCCACTACGGCCATGCCTTCACCGTGACCGCCGCCGGCCATGCCACCATGCTCACCGGTGCCTACCCGCACCGCACCGGCATCATCGGCAATGACTGGCGCGACGCCACCACCGGCGCCGAGGTCTATTGCACCAGCGACACTGCCGCCACCTACATCGGCCACGCCACCAAGCCACTCGATGGCACCAGCCCGAAGAACCTGCGCGCCGAGACCGTAGGCGACGTGCTGAAGCGCGCCAGCCCGCAGAGCAAGGTGATCGGTATCTCGGGCAAGGACCGGGGCGCCATCCTGTCCGCCGGCAAGACCGGCACCGCCTACATGTACATGGCGCAGAGCGGGCAGTTCGCCTCCACCACGCACTACATGCCGGCGCACCCGGCCTGGGTGAATGCCTTCCACGCCGCGAAGCCCGCCGACCGCTACTTCCGCACCCAGTGGACCCCGCTGCTGCCCGAAGCCGCCTACGCCCGCTCGGTACCCGACAACCAGGCCTGGTTTGCCCGCGGCGGCAGCCTGCCCTTGGCCATGAACAGCCCCGACGACACCGCCCCCGGCCCGGTGTTCTACGGCGCGCTGCTGCGCAGCCCCTTCGCCGATGCGCTGGCGCTCGACTTCGCCCGCGCCGCCATTGCCGGCGAACAACTCGGCCAGCGCGACAGCACCGACATCCTCGCCATCAGCCTGTCGGGCCATGACTACGTGAACCACGCCTTCGGTGCCGAATCCCGCCTCTCGCACGACCACCTGCTGCAGCTCGACCGGCTGTTTGCCACCTTCTTCCGCGACCTCGACGCCCGCGTCGGCAAGGACAACTACCTCGTGGTCTTCACTGCCGACCACGGCTTCATGCCCGCGCCCGAATACAGTGCCACGCAGGGCCGCGATAGCGGGCGCATTCAGCTCGGTGCCATGCTGGGCCGCATCAATGCCGGGTTGGCCGCGCAGTTTGGCGAGGGCAAGTGGGTGCAGTTTTCCGGCTCCAGCCTGTTGCTGAACAAGGCGCTGGTTGCGCAGAAGGGGGTCGATGCGGTGGCGCTGCAACAGGCCGCGCGCCAGCTGCTGCTGGCCGAGCCCGGCATTGCCGAGGCCTACACCCGCGCCGAACTGGAAAGCGGTGTCGCCGCGCCGGGCAACGGCCCCGGCCTGTTCCTCGCGCAGATGCGCAAGTCGTGGCACCCGCAGGTGTCGGGCGATGTGCAGTTCACCATCCGGCCGTGGTGGATGGTGGGCACCGGCTACGCCGCCACCCACGGCTCGCCGCACCCCTACGACACCCAGGTGCCGCTGGCGCTGTACGGCCCGCGCTGGGTGCAGCCTGGCCGCATCGACACCCGCGCCGAGGTGGTCGACATCGCACCCACGCTGGCCCGCCTGCTGCGCATCGACGCGCCGGCCAGCGCCGAGGGCCGGCTGTTGCCCATCGTGGCGCCTGCGGGCACTGCGGGCCCCTGATT
>DASWYJ010000320.1:0-1932 GCA_036405035.1 Burkholderiaceae bacterium | reverse complement strand
TGCGTGGTCTGGTTGCGGCGGCCGTCGCCGTCACCGGAACGTCCGTCGTCATGGCTGTCGCCCCGGTGGGGGTGGTCCACGCCGATGAGCCCGTGTTCATCAACGAGATCCACTACGACAACGCCGGCACCGACGTGCTGGAGTCCATCAGCCTGGCCGGGCCGGCCGGCACCGACCTGTCGCAGTACAGCATCGTGCGCTTCAATGGCGGCAACGCATCGGCTGCCGTGGCCTACACCAGCCCGGGCATCGCCACGCCGCTGCCCGCCACCATCGACGACGAAGGCAACGGCTACGGCGAGGTCTTCATCCGCTTCGCGCAGGACGGCCTGCAGAACGGCGGCAGCGACGGCATTGGCCTGCTGTTCAACGGCCAGGTGGTACAGCTGCTCAGCTACGAAGGCATCTTTACCGTGGCCGCCGGCCAGGGCGCATTCAGTGGCCTGACCAGCACCGACATCGGCGTGGCCGAAGCCGGCACCGAGGCGCTGGTGGCCGGCCAGCCCCTGTCGCTGCAACTCACCGGCAGCGGCCACGTGTACGGGGACTTTGCCTGGCAGGGTGCCACCGCCCATTCCTTCGGCACCCTCAATGCCGGGCAGACCCTGGTGGCACCGGAGGTGAAGCAGACCTTCAGCGAAAATTTCCAGGCCTTCACGGCAGCCGGGTTTGCACCCGTGCCCGCGGCCGGGCAGCTGGATTCCGACCTGTGGCGCGTGGGCGGCTTCAGCGATGGCGCCACCACCTTCGGCGGCACCTTCGCCAGCACCAACGACTTTGCGCGCGGGCCGGCATCGGCCGCCGTGGCCACCGGGGGCGTGTTTGCCTTCAGCGTGGCCGAAGGCAACGTGGCCTTTGGCGTGCAGCCCACCGGCTCCGATTTCACCGCCCCCGGCCTGCTGGAGCTGCGGCTGGTCAACACCACCGGCACCACGGTGGACCAGTTCACCTTTGACTACGACCTGTTCTACCGCAACGACCAGGCCCGCGACACCAGCGTGAGCGTGGCGTACTCGGTGGATGGCGGTGCCCACTTCACCGCGCTGGCCGGATTGGGCTTCACCACGCCGGCCGCCGCCGTGGCGGGATCGGGCTTCGTGCAGCACACATTCGATGCCGCCACCGTAACCGGCCTGAACCTGGCCAATGGGGACAGCATCGTGTTCCAGTGGTCATCCACCGACGGTGGCAGCGGCTCCGGCAACCGGGACGAGATCGCCTTCGACAACGTGGAGATCGAACTGATCGGCTCCAGCCCCGACTGGTCCATCGTGTAACGCAACGCCCCCGGAAAGGCGCCGCACCGCGCCTGCCCGCCACACGCCGGATCGCCTGCCGATCCGGCGTTTCTTCTGGGGAGTGCACATTCCCGCCGCCACTCCACTAAACTGGTCCGCACACATTGCGGATGCGGCGCCACGCGCGCCCATCCCTCCATCCACCTGAAGGAGCTCCCATGTCCAGTGACGGTTACCACGAACCCCTTGCAGAACTCTCCGACGCCACCCGTGACATGCACCGCGCCATCGTTTCGCTGATGGAGGAGCTGGAAGCGGTGGACTGGTACAACCAGCGCGCCGACGCCTGCAAGGATCCGGAGCTGAAAGCCATCCTGCAGCACAACCGCGACGAGGAAAAGGAGCATGCCGCCATGGTGCTGGAATGGATACGCCGGCACGACCCGCGCTTTTCCAAGGAACTGAAGGACTACCTCTTCACCACCAAGAGCCTGAAGCACGACTGAGGTTCATCCGATGGGCCTGGTCGACATGGGCACGCTGCCGCTCACGCTGATTGCCTCGCTGGCCGTAGCGGTGTTTCTGCTGGGCATCCGCATCTTCGTGATGCAGCGGGTACAGCAGCAGCGCCAGCGCGAGAACCGGCAGGAAACCGAGCGCCTGAAATCGATGGTGGCAGCCTACCGCGCGCTGG
>DASWYJ010000319.1:0-4502 GCA_036405035.1 Burkholderiaceae bacterium | reverse complement strand
CTTCGTGCCGGCCTGCGCGGTGTGCGCCAAGGAATGGCTGCGGCGCTGATGCTGGCTGCGCTGGGCGTGGCGGCGGCGGAGCGGCCCGCCGCGCCGGCACCGGCATTCGTGCAGTTCGGCGGTGGCGACGACCGGCTGGCTGCGGCCACGGTGGGCCTGGTCTGGCCCTGGGACTGGCAACGCCCGCTGATGGGCGGGCAGCTCAGCGGCTACTGGGAGGGCGCGCTGGCGCACTGGAGCGTGCGCGGGGCGCAGGGCGGCCGCAGCACGTTTGCCATGGTGTCGCTGGTGCCCATGCTGCGCTACCGCTTCGATGCGGGGCGTTCGCCGTGGTTTGTCGAAGGGGGCATCGGGCTGGCGCTGACCGACCGGATCTTCCGCTCGAGCGAGCGGCGTTTCAGCACGGCGGGCAATTTCTCCGACAACCTGGCCGTGGGCCATACGCTGGGCAGCGGCCACGAGCTGAGCCTGCGGCTACTGCATGTGTCCAACGGGGCGGCCAAGAAGCCCAACCCCGGCCAGAACCTGCTGCAGCTGCGCTACGCCTTCAGCTACTGAGCACGCGGCTCAGCGCGCGTCGGGCAACTCGATCTTGACCTCGAGCACCTCGAGGTTGTCCTGGCGTTCCAGGTGCACCTTGATGTCGTCGGGGTTGATCTTGATGTACTTGCTGATCACGGCCACCAGGTCGCGCTGCAGCGCCGGCAGGTAGTCGGGCTCGGCCGGGTTGCGGCCCGAGCGCTCGTGCGCCAGGATGATCTGCAGCCGCTCTTTGGCCACACTGGCGGTTTTCTTCTTCTCGCCCAGCAGGAAAGACAGGAATGACATCGCCATGGCCTTATTTGCCTCCGAACAGGCGCTTGAAGAAACCGGCTTTCTGCGCGTCGACAAAGCGCAGCGGCCGCTCCTCGCCCAAGAAGCGGGCCACCACGTCCTGGTAGGCCTCCGCCACATCGGAGCCCTGCATGTGCACCGCCGGCAGACCCTGGTTGGAGGCCTGCAGCACGGTTTCGCTCTCGGGGATGACACCGATGAGCTTGATGCGCAGAATGTCCTGGATGTCTTCGAGCGAGAGCATCTGCCCCTGGTCCACCCGGTTCGGGTTGTAGCGGGTGATGAGCAGGTGTTCCTTGATGGGCTCGGCGCCGTCGATGGCGCGCTGGGTCTTGCTGCTGAGCATGCCCAGAATGCGGTCGGAGTCGCGCACGCTGGAGACTTCGGGGTTGGTCACCACCAGCGCCTCGTCGGCGAAGTGCATGGCCATCAGCGCACCGGTCTCGATGCCGGCGGGCGAGTCGCAGACGATGAATTCGAAGTCCATCGCGGCCAGGTCCTTCAGCACCTTTTCCACGCCCTCCTTGGTGAGCGCGTCCTTGTCGCGGGTCTGGCTGGCGGCCAGCACGAACAGGTTGTCGCACTGCTTGTCCTTGATCAGGGCCTGGTGCAGGTTGGCCTCGCCCTGGATGACGTTGATCAGGTCGTACACCACGCGGCGTTCGCAGCCCATGATCAGGTCGAGGTTGCGCAGGCCCACGTCGAAATCGATCACCGCGGTCTTGTGGCCGCGCAGCGCCAGGCCGGATGCGAAGCTGGCGCTGGTGGTGGTTTTGCCCACGCCGCCCTTGCCGGAAGTGATAACGATGATTTTTGCCATGGGTTCGGGTCTTTCAATGCAGGAAAAGGGTCAGGCCTTGAGCGGGTCGAACACGAGCTTGTCGCCGTCGGCGCCGGTCTGCAGCCGCACCTGGGTGGGCTTGCCCCAGACGTCGGCTGGCAGTGCGACTTCGCTGGTGCGGTAGATGCCGGCAATCGACAGCAGCTCGGGCTCCAGGCACAGCGAAAAAATGCGCGCCTCGGTGTTGCCGCGGGCGCCGGCCATGGCCTTGCCGCGCAGCGGCGCATACACGTGGATGTGGCCGTCGGCAATGACTTCGGCGCCCGGGTTCACCATGGCCAGCACCACCAGGTCGCGGCCCTTGGCGTAGAACTGCTGGCCCGAGCGTAGCGGCCGGTCCAGCACCAGCGCCGAGGGTGCCACCACTGGGGCCACCGGCGCAGTGGGGGCCTGGCGTGCCGGTGTGGCAGCGGGCGCGGCTATGGGCTGGGCGTCGTTGGCGGCGACCAGGCCACAGGCCAGCGCAGCGGCCATGTGGGCCTCGCTGCCGCCGCGCACGGCCACCGGGGCCACGCGGTAGCGGCGCAGCAGCTGCACCAGTGCGGCGAAATCAGGTGGTGCGGCGTCGGCCGGCAGCGGCGCGAGGTCGATCACCAGCGGGTCGTTGTCAAAAAAATCGGGGATGTCGCCGTAGCGGCTGGCCAGCGTATCGGCCACGGCCTGCAGGTCAGCCGACTTGAGGAGCAGCGCCACCAGCGGCAGGTTGGCGCTCTTGATTTCAAACACGGCGGGCGCCTGGCCGGCAACTGCAACACTCATGGGGTGGGACCGCTCGGAAAGGGCCAAATCTTACCAGCCGGTGCCGGGCTGCCCGGTGCGCGCACGGCCTCAGCAGCCAAAGCGGGCGAGGCGCTCGCGGGTCTCGGCCTGCTTGCCGGCGATCCACTTCTGCATGTCGGGGCCGGGGTTCTCGCGCGACATCTGCGCCAGGCTTTCCAGGTGCACCGTGAGGAAGGTGCAGCGCGAGGGGTTGGTCACCACGATTTCACCATTGGTGTCGCGTTCGGTGCCGGGAATGGCGTCGCCGGTGGGAATGGCCTTCTTCGGTGCCGGCTCGGCGGTGGTGGCCTTGTTGGCCGAGGGCTCGGGCTGCGGCGTGCCGAGGTTGGTGTTCTGTGGCCGGGGGGCCGGCGCCGTTCCCACGTTGACCTTGTACATCACCACGAAGATGATGCCGCAGGCCAGCACGAAACCGCCCAGTACGGCGGCGATCAGCCCGATGGGCAGCCGGCGCGGCTCCTCGAAGCGGATGCTCGACGCCGGGTCGTAGCTGTTGGTCAGGCCGTTGTTGCGTTGGTCGGGATGGGGGGGCGGGGTACTCATGGTGCGCGGTGTTGCCGGTTGCGATTGTCGTGCCACCCGCAACCATACCGCAAGCCCGCCGCGCCCTGCATGCGGAGCTGTTGTGGCTGCTTACATCTTTCCCGGGGCAGGCCTAGAACTTTGCCACCCTGCCCCCACCTAAGGAAGCTATGACCTATAACAACGAAGGAGCACCGATGGAAGTCGTCAAGGCCAAGGCCGTGTCCATGCGATCGGCCCATGCCGCACTGCTGCTGACCACCGCGCTGGCCTGGGGCGTATCGGCGCAGGCCGTGGGCACGCTGCGCGGCCTGGGCCGCAATGCCGAAGCCGGCAGCACCGTGTCGCAACGGATGTCGGGCGCCGATACCCACAACACCCTGCGCCTGACCGGCGACCAGCCTCCCCGCCGCTAGGCCTACTGCGCGGGGCGCTTGATCGCCTCGATGCGCTCCAGATCAAGCGCGGCCACCAGGCTTTTCAGCGCGCCAATGGGGGTCTTGCTGCCCTGCGCCTCGACCATCACCCCGTTTTCCAGGATCACGGTGTAGTCGCCCTGGCTGCCGTCCTTGTGGTATTCCTCGCGCACGGTGCGCTTGCCCTGCTTGTAGACCTTTTCCACACGGCCATCGGTTTCGCGGTCGATGGTGACGGCGGCCCAGGCGGCCACGCCCATCAGCCCGCCCATGCCGCCGATGTCGGTGATGGAGAGCTGCACCCGGCGCTCGCCTTCGGTGAACACGCCCTTGGCGCTGGAGCCGGCCACGCCCATCGCGCTGCCGCCCTGGGCTTCGAATGATTCGCGCTTGAGGCCGCCCACGGTTTCCGGCAACAGCGCCTTCAGCTCCTGCGGGGGAATGGGCGGGCCGCCACCCCCGGCCATGGCGCCCACCATCGCGGCGGCGGCCTGGTTGGCGGCTGCGCTGTCGCCTGCGGCATGGGCCTTTTCCATCTGCTTGCCGGCCTCTTCCATTTTGCGGGCGAAGGCTTCCATCCTGGCAGTGTCGAGCTTGACCTCGCCGCCCGGTGTGGTGATGGACACGTCGCCCCTGCCGCTTCCCGCGCTGCCGAAGCCCGCCGTGGGCGAGGCCAGCCGGGTGACGGCGCCGATCACCACGCCGGCCACGATGCCACACACAATGACCACCGCCGTGTAGGCAATGGCTTTGTCCTGCGGGCATCGCATGAGCACCGGCAGGCCGGTGTAGATGAGGTAGACCGAGTACAGCGCGGCCAGCAGGCCGAGGATGGACAGCGCCGGGAACAGGTTGAAGATGCCGCCCAGAAAACCGGCGGTGGCGCCATAGCCCACCAGCTTGAGCGCGTTGGCCTGGTTCTTCGTGCCGCTGAAGGTGGGGGCGAGCGCATCGACGATGAGCGCCAGCACGAACACCATGACCAGCGACAGCACATAGCCCACCACCATGTTGACCAGCCCGGTCACCAGCGGCACGCGCAGGCTGTAACCGAAGCCGCCCACGCCCACCAGCGACAGGCCGATGAAGCCGGCCACGGCGGGCACCAG
>DASWYJ010000318.1:0-2384 GCA_036405035.1 Burkholderiaceae bacterium | reverse complement strand
CACGGTGCAGGGCGCGCTCGAACTGCTGCGCATTCCCTATACCGGCTCGGGTGTGATGGCGTCGGCCATCGCCATCGACAAGGTCATGACCAAGCGCATCTGGCGCTCGGTGGGGCTGGCGACACCGGCCTGGTTCGAGGTCGACAGCGCCGCCGCGGCGCGGGCCGCGTTCGCAGAGCTGGGCGCGCCGATGATCGTCAAGCCGGCCCGCGAAGGCTCCACCATCGGCCTGACCAAGGTGACTGCCGTCGCGCAGATCGACGAAGCCTACGCGCTGGCCGCCGGCCATGATGTGCAGGTGCTGTGCGAACAGTTCATTGCCGGTGACGAGGTGACCTGCCCGGTGCTGGGCAACGGCGCTGCGGCGCGGGCACTGCCCATCGTGCGCATCGTGGCACCGGACGGCAACTACGACTACGAAAACAAGTACTTCAACGACAGGACGCAGTACCTGGTGCCCAGTGGCCTGCCCGACGGCGAGGAGGCCGCCATCACGCAGCAGGTGCTGCAGGCCTACCGCACGCTGGGATGCCGGGGCTGGGCCCGTGCCGACGTGATGATCGACGCCGCCACCCGCAAGCCCTATCTGCTCGAGATCAACACCGCGCCTGGCATGACGGGCCATTCGCTGGTGCCGATGTCGGCCCGCGCTGCCGGTGTGGATTACGAAACGCTGTGCCTGCAGTTGCTGGACTCGGCCAGCCTCGACTACGCCAGCGCCCCGGGAGGTGCCCTGCCGTGACTGCCGCCGCCCCCGCGCCGCTCGATGTCCGCCTGATGAACTTCACCGCCACGGTGCTGTTCCTCGGCGTGGCCGCGCTGGCGCTGGGCGCGGGCATCTGGTGGGCGTTGCGCCACCCGGTGTTTGCCATCACCGGGGTAAGCGTGCAGGGAGATCTGGGCCACAACAACGAGGTGACGCTGCGCGCCAATGTGGCGCCCCGGCTGGTGGGCAATTTCTTCACCGTCGATCTGGCGCAGGCGCGCGCGGCCTTCGAGTCTGCGCCCTGGGTGCGCAAGGCCGTGGTGCGGCGGGTGTTCCCCGGCCGCCTGCAGGTGGCGCTGGAAGAACACCAGGCGGTGGCGCTGTGGGGCGGCGAGAGCGACCAGCGCATGGTCAACAGTTTTGGCGAGGTGTTCGAGGCCAATACCGCCGACATCGATACCGACGCGTTGCCGCGCTGGAGTGGGCCCCAGGGGCAGGCGCCGGCCATGCTGGCCATGGCCCAGGCCCTGGAGCCGGCTTTCGCGCCGCTCGATGTGGCGGTGGTCGAACTGCACCTGTCCGGGCGGGGTGGCTGGCGGGCCGAACTGGACAGCGGTGCGGTGGTGGAACTGGGCAGCGGCACGGTTGCCGACATCGTGCCCAAGGTGCAGCGGCTGGCCGCCACGCTGCCGGAGGTGGCGGCCAAATACGGCCGGCGGACCGACGCGCTGGAATCCGCCGATCTGCGCCATGCCGGCGGCTATGCGCTGCGGCTGCGCGGCGTCAGCACGGTGGCACTCGAGACCAAGAAGAAATAGCGCAACAGGTTGAAGAAACAGGTAACGACATGGCAAAAGAGTACAAGGACCTGGTAGTGGGGCTCGACATCGGCACCGCCAAGGTGATGGTGGTGGTGGCCGAGGTCATGCCCGGTGGCGAGCTCAAGCTCGCCGGCCTGGGCATCGCGCCGAGCAATGGCCTGAAGCGTGGCGTGGTGGTCAACATCGACGCCACGGTGCAGAGCATCCAGCTCGCGCTGAAAGAGGCCGAGCTGATGGCCGACTGCAAGATCACCCGGGTCTACACCGGCATCACCGGCAGTCACATCCGCGGCATCAATTCCACCGGCATGGTGGCGGTGAAGGACCGCGAGGTCACGCAGGCCGACGTGGCCCGCGTGGTGGAAACGGCCAAGGCCATCAACATCTCCAGCGACCAGCGGCTGCTGCTGGTGGAGCCGCAGGAATTCGTCATCGACGGGCAGGACGTGAAAGAGCCCATCGGCATGAGCGGCATCCGGCTGGAGGCCAAGATCCACATCGTGACCGGTGCGCAGAGTGCGGCCGAGAACATCATCAAGTGCGTGCGCCGCTGCGGCCTCGATGTGGACCAGCTGATGCTCAATCCGCTGGCTTCCAGCCTGGCGGTACTGACCGAAGACGAACGCGAGCTGGGTGTGGCGCTGGTCGACATCGGCGCCGGCACCACCGACGTGGCCATCTTCACCGGCGGCGCGATCCGCCACACGGCGGTGATCCCGATCGCGGGCGACCTGATCACCAGCGACATCGCCATGGCGCTGCGCACCCCCACCAAGGACGCAGAGGACATCAAGGTCGAGAGCGGCTACGCCAAGCAACTGCTCGCGGACCCCGAGAGCCAGGTGGAAGTGCCCGGC
>DASWYJ010000317.1:0-2505 GCA_036405035.1 Burkholderiaceae bacterium | reverse complement strand
ATGCCGTAGTCGTGGCAGACCTGGGCGACCGCCGCACCCTCCATTTCCACCGCCAGCGCGTCGGGCAGCTGGCTTTGCAGCACGCGGCTTTCGGCGCTGGTCGCCACGAAACGGTCGCCGCTGGCCAGCAGGCCCTGGTGCAGCCGCGGCGTGCCGATGCGGTAGGTTTGCCGGATGTCGGCCGCCAGCCAGGCGGCGGAGCCCTCCAGCACCCGCTGCGCGGCCTGGCCCAGCAGGCTGCTGAGTGCCCCATCGGCTGCGAAGCGGGAGCGGCCATACAGCGGCACCTCGTAGCGGGGCACGATGGGCGAGGCGTCGAGGTCGTGGTTGATGAACTCGGCCGCCAGCACCATGTCGCCCACTGCCACACCGGGCGCCAGGCCGCCGGCCACGCCGGTGAACACGATGCGGCCCACGCCAAAACGCTCCACCAGCGCGGCCGCCGTGGTGGCCGCCGCCACCTTGCCGATGCGTGAAATCGCCAGCACCACCGGCTGGCCGTGCAGCTGGCCGGTCCAGAACGTGCGGCCAGCGTGGGCTATGCGCTGTGGCGTGGCCAGCTGGTCGAGCAGGCCGCGCTGTTCATCGACCAGCGCGCTGAGAATGGCAGTGGGTTGCATGCGGGTACCAAAAAACAAAGGGCAGCCGAAGCTGCCCTGCAAGCATACCGGCTGCGTGCCTATTTCTTGTCGCGCAGTTCGCGCCGCAGGATCTTGCCCACGGGTGTCTTCGGCAGGTCGGTGCGGAATTCCACCACCTTGGGCTGCTTGTAGCCGGTGAGGTTGGCGCGGCAGAAGTCGCGCACCTGGGCCTCGGTGAGCGCAGGGTCTTTCTTGACGATGACCAGCTTGACCGCCTCGCCGGTCTTGTCGTCGGGCACACCGACCACCGCGCACTCCATCACACCGGCCAGGCCGGCCACCACGTCTTCCACCTCATTGGGGTAGACGTTGAAGCCGCTGACCAGCACCATGTCCTTCTTGCGATCCACGATCTTGTAGTAGCCGCGCGCATCGACCACGCCGATGTCACCGGTCTTGAAGTAGCCGTCGGGCGTCATGACCTTGGCGGTTTCGTCCGGCCGCTGCCAGTAGCCGGCCATCACCTGCGGGCCCTTGATGGCAATTTCGCCCGGCTGGCCCGTGGGCACTTCGTTGCCGTCGTCGTCGAGCAGCTTGAAGTACGTCCCGGGGATCGGCACGCCGATGGTGCCGCTGTATTCGGTGCTGGTCACCGGGTTGCAGCTGGCCGATGGCGAGGTTTCCGACAGGCCGTAGCCTTCGCAAATGGGGCAGCCGGTCTTGTCCAGCCAGAGCTTGGCCACCGCACCCTGCACCGCCATGCCACCGCCCACCGAAATCTTCAGGTTGGACCAGTTCACCGTGTTGAAATCCGGGTGGTTGGCCAGGCCGTTGAACAGCGTGTTGACCGCCGGGAAGCTGTGGAAGGTGTGCTGGCTCAGTTCCTTCAGCACCGCCGGCAGATCGCGCGGGTTGGGGATCAGGATGGTCTTGCCGCCGGTGCGCATGCCCAGCATCATGTTCACCGTGAAGGCGAAGATGTGGTACAGCGGCAACGCACAGATGGCGGTGGGCTGCTCGCCGGCCGGCACCTTGGCCATGGCCGGTTCGTTCCAGGCTTCGGACTGCAGCACGTTGGCGATGACGTTGCGGTGCAGCAGCACCGCGCCCTTGCTGACGCCGGTGGTGCCACCGGTGTACTGCAGCAGCGCCATGTCGTCGGGCCTGATCTCCGGGCGCTTGAGCGTGCCCCTGGTGCCACGCGCCACGGCGTCGTTGAAGCGCACCGCGCCGGGCAGGCTGTAGGCCGGCACCATCTTCTTCACATTGCGCACCACGTAGTTGACGATGCTGCCCTTGATCAGGCCCAGCATGTCCCCCATGGCGCAGAGCACCACATGCTTCACCGGCGTGGCGGCAATGCACTGCTCCAGCGTCTTGGCGAAGTTCTCGATGATGACGATGGCCTTGGAGCCGGAATCCTTGAGCTGGTGCTCCAGCTCACGCGGGGTGTACAGCGGATTGACGTTCACCACCACGAAGCCGGCGCGCAGCACGGCGGCCACCGCCACCGGGTATTGCGGCACGTTGGGCATCATCAGCGCCACCCGGTCGCCCTTGACCAGGCCCAGGCCCTGCAGGTAGGCGCCGAAGGCCTGGCTCAGCGAGTCGGTCTGGGCGAAGCTGACGTTCTTGCCCATGAAGCTGTAGGCGGTTTTGGCAGCGTGCTTCTTGAAAGCCTCTTCCATCAGGCCGACCAGCGAGCTGTAGGCCGATGGGTCGATGTCGGCGGGAACACCGGGGGGATAAGCGGAAAGCCAGATTCGGTCAGTCGTCATTCATTGTCTCCATCACGTTGTCACAAGCACCCGCTCGGGTGCGCCCCGGGGCTCCGCGCTTAGGCTTATTCGATCGCCTTGCCCATATCCTCGACGACCTTCTTGGCATCGCCGAAGACCATCATGGTCTTGTCCATGTAGAACAG
>DASWYJ010000316.1:0-3801 GCA_036405035.1 Burkholderiaceae bacterium | reverse complement strand
TTGGAGCCACTGCTGCCCCCACCGCCGCCGCAGGCTGCAAGAAATGCACAGAGCGCAAAGGCGCCGGTCAGGTGTCGCATCACAGGGCTCTCCGACAGGGGGGCGTAGCCGTCCGCTGACCAGGGCGGTGCGGACGGTAGACCGGTTTACGCAGCAGCGCGGCGGCTGGTTTTGCTCTTTACCGGGGCGGCTTTGGCAACCGGGCGGGGCGCGGTGCGGCGGACAACCGGCTTGGCCTTTGGGAGCGGCTGGGCGTTGTGGGCCAGGATGAAGGCCTTGACATCCGGGTAGACGATTTCGCGCCAGCGGCGGCCGCTGAAGATGCCATAGTGGCCGGCGCCTTTGGCTTCCAGGTGCTTCTGCAGCGGCGAAGGAATGCCGGTGCACAGGTCGTGTGCTGCCGCAGTCTGGCCGGAACCGGAGATGTCATCCAGCTCCCCCTCGACCGTGAACAGCGCGGTGGTCGTGATGTCCTGCGGACGTACCCGTTCCAGCTGGCCATCCGGGCTCTTGACATCCCAGGTGCCGTTGACGAGCTTGAAATCCTGGAACACGGTCTGGATGGTTTCGAGATAGTAGTCGGCATCCATGTCGAGCACCGCGTTGTACTCGTCGTAGAACTTGCGGTGGGCTTCGGTGCTCGCGTCGTCGCCCTTGATCAGGTCCTTGAAATAGTCGTAGTGGCTCGACAGGTGGCGGTCCGGGTTCATGGCGACAAAGCCGGTGTGCTGCAGGAAGCCGGGATACACGCGGCGGCCGGCGCCGGGGAAGTTGCCCGGCACGCGGAAGATCACGTTGTTCTCGAACCACTCGTAGCTCTTGTTCATCGCCAGATTGTTGACGGCCGTGGGTGAGCGCCGTGCATCGATCGGGCCGCCCATCATGGTCATCGAGAGCGGTGTGGTTTCACCGCGCGAGGCCATCAGCGACACGGCTGCCAGCACCGGCACCGTGGGCTGGCAGACGCTGATGACGTGGCAGTTGCCGTAGATCGACTGCAGGTGGCGGATGAAATCCTGCACATAGTTGACGTAGTCGTCGAGGTGGAACTCCCCATCGGCCAGCGGAACGGTACGGGCGTTTTTCCAGTCGGTGATGTAGACCTTGTGGTCCTTCAGCATGGTTTTCACCGTATCGCGCAACAGCGTGGCGTAGTGGCCTGACAGCGGCGCCACGATGAGCACGGCGGGTTGCCCCTTCAGCTTCTCCAGGGTGGCCGTGTTGTCGCTGAAACGCTTGAAACGCAGCAGATCGCAGAAAGGCTTGCTGACCTCGATGCGCTCATGGATGGCGATTTCCACACCGTCCGCATCCACCGTTTTCAGGCCGAACTCCGGTTTCTCGTAGTCCTTGCCCAGGCGGTACAGCAGGTCATAGCTGGCCGACATGCGCTGCAGGATCGGGTTCTTGCCGAGCGGCGATCCCGGATTGCCATACATTTTTGCTGCCGCCTGCGCAAAATCGGCAAACGGCTCCATCAGGGAACGCTGGGCTTCGTAGATTTGGTACAGCATGGAGCACTCGTGTTCAGGTGATATTGCAGTGCAATATATCAGTTACAGGCCACCAGAGCATGGGGGTGAATACCGTGCTGTCTGGCGATGGATTGCTCAATTGTGGGACAGCGTACAGTTTGACGTAGATCCGGATGGAAAGCGGGGGCACAAAAAAGCCGCCCGGAGGCGGCTGGTTGCGATGGTGTCAAACGACTTTGGCGATGGACGCACACACGTAGTCGATGTTTTTGCTGTTGAGTGCGGCCACACACATGCGGCCGGTGTCGGTGCCATAGACGCCGAACTCGCTGCGCAGGCGCACCATCTGGTCCTTGCTGAGGCCCGAATAGCTGAACATGCCGATCTGGCTGGTGATGAAGCCCATGTCCTGCTGCACACCGGCCGCTTTCAGGCCATCCACCAGCTTCTGGCGCATGGCCTTGATGCGCACGCGCATCTCGCCCAGTTCCTTTTCCCACAGCACACGCAGTTCGGGGTTGTTCAATACTGCAGCCACCACCGCACCGCCATGGGTGGGCGGGTTGGAGTAGTTGGTACGGATCACGATCTTGAGCTGGCTCAGCACGCGACCGGCCTCTTCCTTGTCGGCACACAGCACCGACAGCGCACCCACGCGTTCGCCGTACAGGCTGAAGCTCTTGGAGAACGACGTGGAGACAAAGAAATTCAGGCCGGCCGCAACGAACTTGCCAATCACGGCACCGTCTTCGGCGATGCCATGGCCAAAGCCCTGGTAGGCCATGTCGAGAAACGCCGTCAGGCCCTTGGCCTTGACTACGGCGATGACCTGGTCCCATTGCGCGGCGGTGATGTCATACCCGGTCGGGTTGTGGCAGCAGGCGTGCAACACCACGATGGTGCCGGGGGTTGCTGCATTCAGCGACGCCAGCATGCTCTCGAAATTGACGCCGCGCTTGGCCGCATCGTAGTACGCATAGGTGTCGACTTCGAAACCAGCATTGGTGAACAGCGCACGGTGGTTTTCCCAGCTTGGGTCGGAGATGAGCACCTTGGCATCCGGGCTCAGGCGCTTGAGAAAGTCCGCGCCGATCTTCAGGCCGCCCGTGCCGCCAATGCCCTGCACGGTCGCGACGCGACCGGAGGCCACCGGCTCGCTGCCAGCACCGAACACCAGCGACTTGACGGCTGCATCGTAGGCGGCAATGCCATCGATCGGCAGGTAGCCGCGGGCCGTCGGTTTCTCCATCATGGCCTTTTCGGCCGCCTGTACACATTGCAGCAGGGGCAGCTTGCCGTTGTCGTCGAAATACACGCCCACGCCGAGATTGACCTTGCTGGGATTGGTGTCGGCGTTGAATTGTTCGTTGAGGCCCAGAATCGGGTCGCGCGGTGCCATTTCGACGGCGGTGAACAGAGACATGAAAAGTCCTTGAATGGTGAAAAAGAAACCCGGGGCACGGCTGGCGAATTTTCCGCCGCTCGGTTAGTCTTGCGGGTTAACCCCGATTTTAACGGTCCTGCGCCAGGCCCGGTTTACACACTGCCCGCCCATGTCCGAAGTTGTTGCTGCCATTGACGAAGCGCCCCTTGCCGGGCAGTTCGCGACTTTTCCCGATTCGCCGTTCGAGCTCTACCAGCCCTATCCTCCGGCAGGCGACCAGCCGGAGGCCATTCACCAGTTGGTCGACGGGGTACGGGATGGAGAGGTTTTCCAGACGCTGCTCGGCGTGACCGGCTCGGGCAAGACCTTCACCATGGCCAACACCATTGCCCGGCTGGGCCGGCCGGCCATCGTGTTTGCCCCCAACAAGACGCTGGCGGCGCAGCTTTACAGCGAGTTCCGCGAATTCTTCCCGAAGAACGCCGTCGAGTACTTCGTCAGCTATTACGACTACTACCAGCCCGAAGCCTATGTGCCGCAGCGCGATCTGTTCATCGAGAAGGACAGCGCGATCAACGAACACATCGAACAGATGCGGCTGTCGGCCACCAAGAGCCTGCTGGAGCGGCGCGATGTGGTCATCGTGGCCAGCGTGTCGGCAATCTACGGCATCGGCAAACCGGAAGACTATCTGCAGATGCGGCTGATCGTGCGCACGGGTGCGAAGCTGGGGCAGCGCGACCTGATCGCCCAGCTGATCCGCATGCAGTACAAGCGCAACGACACCGACTTCTCGCGTGGTGCCTTCCGTGTACGCGGCGACACGATCGACATTTTTCCGGCCGAGCATTCGGAGCTGGCCATCCGCATCGAACTTTTCGATGACGAGATCGAGTCGCTGAGCCTGTTCGATCCGCTCACCGGCCGCATCCGCCAGAAGAT
>DASWYJ010000315.1:0-7763 GCA_036405035.1 Burkholderiaceae bacterium | reverse complement strand
GTTCTCCAGCACTACGATGGCGTCATCCACCACCAGGCCAATGGCCAGCACCAGCGCCAGCAGCGTCAGCGTGTTGATGGTGAAGCCGGCCAGCGCCATCAGCGCAAAGCAGCCGATCAGGCTGACCGGAATGGTCACCAGTGGAATGATCGAGGCCCGCACCGTGCGCAGGAACACGAAGATCACCAGCGCCACAAGCAGCACCGCCTCGGCGATGGTGTGGTACACCGCCTGGATGGAGCGGTCGATAAACACCGAGTTGTCGTTGGCGATCTCGATCTGCACGCCGGGCGGCAGATCCTGCTGCACCTTGCTGAGCAGCTTGCGCACGCCGGCCGACAGCTCCAGCGGGTTGGCCGTGGCCTGGCGGATCACGCCCAGCGCCACCGATTCGCGGCCATTGAGGCGCACGCTGCTGCGCTCATCGAACGGCCCCTGCCGCACCTGGGCCACGTCGGCAATGCGCACCGGCTGCCCGGCCACGCTGCGGATCACCACCTGCGCAAACTGTTCGGGTGTCTGCAGGTCGGTGGCGGCGGTCACGTTGAATTCACGCTGGCGGCTTTCGATGCGGCCGGCCGGCACTTCCAGGTTGCTGCGGCGCAGCGCATCCTCGACATCCTGCGTCGTCAGCCGGTAGGCGGCCAGCCGGTCGGTGTCGATCTGGATCTGCATCGAGAACTTGCGTTCGCCGAACACCCGCACATCGGCCGCGCCCGATGCGGTCTGCAGCACCGGCTTCACCAGCCGGTTGGCCAGGTCGGACAGCTGCAGCGTGCTCAGCGTGTCGGCATTCATGGCCAGCCAGATCACCGGCGATGCGTCGGCCTCGACCTTGGCAATCACCGGCTCATCGATGCCCTGCGGCAGCTTCTGCCGTACCCGCGACACCTTGTCCCGCACGTCGGCAGCGGCGGAGTCGGCATTGCGGCTGAGGGTGAAACGCACCGAGATCTGGCTCTGCTCCTGCCGGCTGATCGAGGTGATCACGTCGACCCCCTCGATGCCGGCGATCGAGTCCTCGATGATCTTGGTCACCTGCGATTCCATCACCTCGCTGGAGGCACCGCCGAAGCGCGTGTCCACCGTCACCACCGGCTCGTCGATCTTCGGGTATTCGCGCACCGGCAGGCTGCTGTAGGCCACCGCCCCGATCAGCAGGATCAGCAGCGACAACACAGTGGCAAACACCGGCCGGCGGATCGCGATCTCGGGCAGTTGCATGGCGTGCCTCTCAGCGGGAAGCCGGTGCGCTGGCCGGCGCCGCCACCTCGGGCGTCACCACCCGCACCGGCGAACCATCGACCTGCAAGCGCTGCTGGCCGGCGACCACCACCGTATCGCCTGCCGCCAGGCCAGCGGTGATTTCCACCTTGCCGGCCACGCGGCCACCCAGCTGCACTTCCTGGCGCCGCGACACGCCGGCCACCCCTTCGGCGCTGCCGGCCGGCGCCGCCACCACCTTCACCACATACTGGCGCCCGGCCTGCGGCACGATGGCCTCCTCGGGCAACACGAGTGCATGGGGGTTCACGGAGAAGACCACGTTCACCCGGGCAAACATGCCTGGCCGCAACACGGCGTCGGACTGCTGCAGCATTGCACGCACCGCCACCGAACGGCCATTGGCGTCGAGCAGCGGATCCAGCGCCTCGATGCGCGCGTTGAAGCGCCGGCCGGGCATGGCATCGAGCTGGAGCTCGGCCGTCTGGCCGCGCTCCAGCCGCTCCTGGAAACGCTCGGGCAGCCGGAAATCCACCAGCATGGCGCCGGTATCCTCGAGATTGACCAGATCAGCACCCTCGCGCACAAAGTCACCGGGATTGATGAGCCGGATGCCGGCCGTGGCGTCGAATGGTGCGACCAGCGCCATGCGGGCCAGCCGGGCCTGCGCCAGCGCCAGCTGGGCCTCGGCCACCTGCAGGTTGGCGGCGCTCTCGTCGAGCACCCGCTGCGCCACGAAATCCTGCGCCACCAGTTCCTGGTTGCGCTTGAAATTGGCCCGGGCAATGGACAGCTGGGCCTGGGCCTGGCTCATCTCGGCGCGCTGCAGCGCATCGTCGAGCTGCACCAGCAGCTGGCCCCGGCGCACCCGCGCACCGTCGGCGAAGCCCAGCCGCAGCACCCGGCCCGCCACCTCGGGGCGCAGCATCACGCTCTGACGGGAACGCAGCGTGCCCACGGCCTGGGCATCGTCCTGCAGGCGTGCGGCCACCACGCGGGCCACCTCGACCCCGGCCACCGCCCGGGCTCCGGAAGCCGGCTGCACCGCAGCCTGCGCCGTGCCGCCATCGCCCCGTGTTGCACCGCGCGGCTTGGACTGGAGCCACCACGCTGCGCCCGAGGCCACGGCTATGCCCAGCACCGCCACCATCCAATAGATTGCTTTTGACGCCATCACCACGCTACCTGGAGTTATCTCCTTGAGCCTTTAACTGTAGCAGCGCAACCCCGCCGCGTGACCATCGGGTGGGGCCAACAACCCTGCGGCGATCAGCTTTACCCGGTCTTTACATCCGGTGTCAGGCGCGGCCCAGTGCCCGCTCCACACCGCGATTGGCCAGCGCGTCGGCGCGCTCGTTACCCGGATCGCCGGCATGGCCTTTGACCCAGCGCCACTGGATCTGGTGGCCGCTGCCGGCCACCAGCGCATCGAGCCGCTGCCACAGGTCGACATTCTTCACCGGCTGCTTCGCGGCAGTGCGCCAGCCCCGGGCCTTCCAGCCGTGGATCCATTCGGTGATGCCCTTGCGCACGTATTCGCTGTCGAGATACAACGTCACCGCGCAGGGCCGTTTCAGCGCGGTCAGCGCCTCGATCACCGCAAGCAGTTCCATGCGGTTGTTGGTGGTATTCAGCTCGCCGCCGAACAGTTCCTTTTCGGTGCCGGCAGATTGCAGCAGCACACCCCAGCCACCGGGGCCGGGATTGCCCTTGCAGGCACCATCGGTATAGATATCAACAGGGTTCATCAGGAGGAGGTACGGGGCCCTGCGCCAGCAGGGCCGGTGGTTTTTTCTGCATGTGATTGGCCACCGAAACTGGGGCCGTGGCAATGGCCTTGCGGGCGCGCCAGGGCGCACTCAGCAGGCGCATGCCGTGGACTTTCTTCACCGCCACCAGCACGGTCGCGGCACCCAAAATGGGCCACCAGCGTGGGCCGGCGGCATCCATCCAGGCAAAACGCTCGAGCCAGGCATCTGTGCGCAGGGCCGGACGATAACAGCCAAAGCGGGAGGACTCGACCTCGAAGCCCAGCAGGCGAAGCCAGTCGCGCAGGCGCCAGTAGGCAATGAATTCGCCGCTGCCGGGCAGATAGAGTTCGCCAAAGCCCAGCCGGCGCCAGAGCCGCGCGCGCCGCTGCTTGAAACCCCACAGGCTGCCGGGGTTCAGGCAACAGACCACGATGCGCCCTTCGGGCACCAGCACCCGGTGCACCTCGCGCAGTGCGGCATGGGGATCGGGTGCAAGCTCCAGCGTATGCGGCAGCAGCACCAGATCCAGGCTGTTTTCGGGAAAAGGCAGGGCGGCAAAATCGGTCACCAGCGCGGCGCGGGGCACTTCGCCGCCGGTGGGCGCGTCGGGCCCGATGGCGAGCCACTGGTGGGGCATGCGGTTGGCCTGCAGGCCCGCCAGCTCCGGCAGGCCCAGCTGCAGCGCATGGTAACCAAATATGTCGGCCACGGCCTGATCGCACTGCGCCTGCTCCCAGGCCAGCAGATAGCGGCCGGGCGGGGTGTGAAACCAGTCGTGCAAACCTATAATTTGACCACCCATGAACTTGCTTCCGCTACCCGCATTCACCGACAACTACATCTGGCTGCTGCACAACGGGCAACAGGCACTGGTTGTAGACCCGGGTGATGCGGAGCCGGTGCAGCGAGCACTGGACCGGCTCGGCCTGCAACTCACAACCATTCTACTGACCCACCACCATGCCGACCATGTGGGCGGGGTGGACGTACTGCGCAACGCCACCGGTGCCGCAGTGCTGGGCCCGCTGCGCGAAGCCATGCCCGAGCCGCTGCGGCGGCTGCAGGAAGGCGACACCGTGTCTTGGCAGGGGCTCGCCTTCTCCGTGCTCGATGTGCCCGGCCATACCGCCGGCCACATCGCATATTTCTGCGCCGACATGGATGGCCAGCCGCTGCTGTTCTGCGGCGACACGCTGTTCTCCGCCGGCTGCGGCCGGCTGTTCGAAGGCACACCGGCACAAATGCTGGACTCGCTCGACAAGCTGGCTGCGCTCCCGGGAACCACTCGGGTCTGCTGCACCCACGAATACACCCTGTCCAACCTGCGGTTCGCACTGGCGGTGGAGCCCGGCACTGCCGCGCTGCAGGACTACGCCCGCGCCTGCCGCGAGCGCCGCGCGCTGGACCAGCCCACGCTGCCTTCGAGCATGCAGCTGGAACAGCGCATCAACCCGTTCCTGCGCAGCCGCGAGCCGGCTGTGTCGGCAGCGGCACGCCAGTTCGATGCCACCGCCGATGGCGACGTGGCGATTTTTGCCGCCCTGCGTGCATGGAAGAACCAGTTCTGATGAAATTCACCGTATGCCAGGCGGCACTGCTGGCCGCCGTATTCACCCTCACCGGGTGCTCCACCCCCTTCCCTCTCCTCAGCGACACGGCCCCTCCCCCTCCCACCATTGCCACCCGCCCCGCGCCGGTACCGCAGCCTCCGCGGCCGGCCACACCGGCGACCCCGGCCGCCGTTGCCCCGCGGGCCATTGACGCCACCACGATCGAGGGCGTTTCACCGCAGGCCGCAGCGGCTGCGGCTGCGGCCACTGCACCCGCCACCACGGGTGGCCTGCGGCCCATTCCGGCCGAAACCCTGGACCGCCCGCACCAGGTCACCGAAGTGTTGCCCCCGGTCGATCTGTGGGAACGCATCCGCCGCGGCTTCGCCATGCCCGACCTGAGCGGCGAGCTGGTGGGCAACCAGGAGCAGTGGTACGCCACACGGCCTGACTACATCAACCGCATGACCGAGCGCTCGCGCAAATACCTGTTCCATGTGGTCGAGGAACTGGAGCGCCGTGGCATGCCAACCGAGCTGGCGCTGCTGCCCTTCATCGAAAGCGCCTTCAATCCGCAGGCCGTTTCCAGCGCCAAGGCGGCGGGCATGTGGCAGTTCATCCCCAGTACCGGCCGCCACTTCGACCTGAAGCAGAACGTGTTCCGCGACGACCGCCGCGATGTGCTGGCCTCGACCAACGCCGCGCTCAACTACCTGCAGAAGCTGCATGGCATGTTCGGCGACTGGCACCTCGCGCTGGCAGCCTACAACTGGGGCGAAGGCAACGTGCAGCGGGCCATCGCGAAGAACCAGAAGGCCGGCCTGGGCACCGCCTATACCGACCTGGTGATGCCCGCAGAAACGCGGCAGTACGTGCCCAAGCTGCAGGCGGTGAAGAACATCGTGGCCAATCCGGGTTCGCTGCGGGTCGATCTGCCGGTGATCGAGAACCATCCGTACTTCCAGCGGGTCGAGATCAAGCGCGACATCGATGTAAGCCTCGCAGCCAGCCTGGCCAAGGTGCCGCTGGCCGATTTCAAGGCACTCAATTCGTCGGCGCACCGGCCGGTGATCTTTGCCGCCGGCACGCCCCAGATCCTGCTGCCCTGGGACAACGCCGAAGTGTTCCGCCGCAACCTCGACGCCCACGACAAGGGCCAGATGGCGACCTGGACCGCGTGGACCGCACCCCGCACGATGAAGGTCGCCGACGCCGCCAAACAGGTGGGCATGAGCGAGGCCAACCTGCGCAGCGTCAACAACATCCCCCCACGCTACCTCATCAAGAGTGGCTCCACGCTGCTGGTGACCCGTTCGGTCCACGGCGCGCACGACGTATCGGAAACGGTGGCCGACAACGGCCAGCTGTCACTGGCACCCGAAGTGGTGCTGCGCCGCGTGGTCACCAAGGCGGGCAGCAAGGACAGCATGGCTTCGGTGGCCCGGCGCTACAAGGTCAGCGTCTCCAGCCTCGCCGAATGGAACAAGCTCGCTACCGGCGCCAAATTGAAGGCGGGTCAGCAGCTGGTGCTGTTCCTGCCACCCCGTGCCGCCGGACCGGTACGCGCCTCCGCGCGCAGCGGCACTACCCGCAAGGCCGCGCCCGCCAAAACCGCGCAGCGCATCGAGAAACGCCCGGCCCCCAAGCGCACCACTCCGGCCAAGAAGAAATAAGAAATAGGTACCGGGGACTTGCAGCAGCAGCGGCCGGCACAAGCGGCCGCTGCGGATGGTGCTCAGAACAGCTGCAGGCTGAGCCAGTAGCCCACCGCCGCCACAAACGCGCTGGCCGGAATGGTGAAGATCCAGGCCCAGACGATGTTGCCCGCCACACCCCAGCGCACCGCGCTGGCGCGCTGCGACGACCCCACTCCCACGATGGCGCCGGTGATGGTGTGGGTTGTGGACACCGGAATGCCCAGCATGGTGGCCATGAACAGCGTCAGCGCGCCGCCGGTTTCGGCACAGAAGCCGCCCACCGGCTTGAGCTTGGTGATCTTCTGCCCCATGGTCTTGACGATGCGCCAGCCGCCGAACATGGTACCCAGCGCAATGGCCACGTAGCAGCTGATGATGGTCCAGTTGGGCGGGCTGGCGTCGCTGGCGTTGGCATAGCCGGTGGCGATCAGCAGCAGCCAGATGATGCCGATGGTCTTCTGCGCGTCGTTGCCGCCATGGCCCAGGCTGTAGGCGCCGGCCGACACCAGCTGCAGCCGGCGGAACCAACGGTCGATGCGCGACGGTGTGGCGCGGCGGCAAATCCAGGCCACCAGCACCATCATCAGCGAACCCAGCAGGAAGCCCAGCAGCGGCGACACGAAGATGAATGCGACCGTCTTGATGATGCCGGCCGACAGCAGTGCACCGGCACCGGCCTTGGCCATCACAGCACCCACGATGCCGCCGATCAGCGCGTGCGACGAACTGCTGGGAATCCCGTAGTACCAGGTCACGACGTTCCAGGTGATGGCGCCGACCAGCGCGCCGAAGACCACGTTCACATCGACAACACCCGGCTGCACGATGCCCTTGCCCACGGTGGCGGCCACGCTCAGGTGGAACACGAAGATGGCGATGAAATTGAAGCAGGCGGCGAACAACACGGCCTGGCCCGGCTTGAGCACGCCGGTCGATACCACGGTGGCGATCGAGTTGGCGGCATCGTGGAAGCCGTTCATGAAATCGAACAGCAGCGCCAGCGCCACCAGCAGGATCACCACCCACAGTGCGGCTTGTACGGGTTCCATCAGGAATTCTCGAGGACGATGCCCTCGATCAGGTTGGCCACGTCTTCACACTTGTCGGTGATGGTCTCCAGCAGCTCATAGATCGCCTTGAGCTTGATGACCTCCCGCACATCGGGCTCCTCGCGGAACAGCTTGCTCATCGCCGAGCGCATGATGCGGTCGGCGTCGGATTCGAGCCGGTCGATTTCCTCGCAGGTCTTCAGCGCGGCCTCGGCGGTGGCCGGGTCGTTGAGCCGGGAGATCAGGCCCACGGCGTCCTTCAGGCGCTCGCAGCATTTCAGGCTGACGTCGGTCAGGCGCTTGATCTCGTCGGTCATGTGGCGCACGTCGTACAGCGCCATGGTTTCGGCTGAATCCTGGATCAGGTCGGCCACGTCGTCCATGGTGTTGATCAGCGAATGGATCTGCTCGCGGTCGATGGGCGTGATGAAGGTCTTGTGCAGCGCCCGGTTCACGTCATGCGTGATACGGTCGGCGGCGCGCTCGGCGTTG
>DASWYJ010000314.1:0-9097 GCA_036405035.1 Burkholderiaceae bacterium | reverse complement strand
GAAGCTGCTCGCGCAATACCGATGCCGGCTAGAGGCCAATTTGACTAGTAAATGACGACACCGCGGATCGACTCGCCACTCTTCATCAGCTCGAAGCCCTTGTTGATGTCTTCCAGCGGCATGGTGTGGGTGATGAGGTCGTCGATGTTGATCTTGCCCTCCATGTACCAGTCGACGATCTTCGGCACGTCGGTGCGGCCGCGCGCGCCGCCGAAGGCCGAGCCTTCCCACTTGCGGCCGGTGACGAGCTGGAACGGGCGCGTGCTGATCTCGGCGCCGGCCTCGGCGACACCGATGATGATGCTGCGGCCCCAGCCCTTGTGCGTGCACTCCAGTGCCTGCCGCATGATCTTGGTGTTGCCAATGCATTCGAAGCTGTAGTCGGCGCCGCCGTCGGTGAGCTGCACGATGGCATCGACGATGTTGCCGCCCGCTGCCTCGATGTCTTTCGGGTTCAGGAAGTGCGTCATGCCGAACTGCCGCGCCATCGCTTCGCGGGCCGGGTTGATGTCGATGCCGATGATCTTGTCGGCGCCCACCATCTTCGCGCCCTGGATCACGTTCAGGCCAATGCCGCCCAGGCCAAACACCACCACGTTGGCGCCCGCCTCCACCTTGGCAGTGAACAGCACCGCGCCAATGCCGGTGGTGACCCCGCAGCCGATGTAGCAGACCTTGTCGAACGGTGCGTCGCTGCGGATCTTGGCCAGCGAAATCTCCGGCGCCACGGTGTAGTTGCTGAAGGTGCTGGTGCCCATGTAGTGGAAGATGGGCTTGCCATCCAGGCTGAAGCGGCTGGTGGCGTCAGGCATCAGGCCCTTCCCATGGGTGCCGCGGATGAGCTGGCACAGGTTGGTCTTGCGGCTCAGACAGAACTTGCACTGGCGGCACTCGGGCGTGTAGAGCGGAATGACGTGGTCGCCCTTCTTGAGTGAAGTGACGCCGGGGCCGACATCGACCACCACGCCCGCGCCTTCGTGGCCCAGGATGGCCGGGAAGATGCCTTCCGGATCGGCGCCGCTCAGCGTGTAGTAGTCGGTGTGGCAGATGCCGGTGGCCTTGATCTCCACCAGCACCTCGCCGAATTTCGGGCCGTCCAGATCAACGGTTTCAATGGTCAGGGGTGCGCCGGATTTCCAGGCGACTGCGGCTTTGGTTTTCATGGGGAAGGTGCCTCTGTAGTGTCGAATACGAATTGCTGCCGCACTATAGAGCCAGTTGCATGACCCATGCCCGCGCACGGGTGGCCCTGGGCTCGCCGGACCTCAGCGCGGCCACAGCACCCACAGGCGCAAGGGCTGTTTCACCCGGCCGGCCAGCACGCCGGCCTCGTCGCCCCAGCCGGCGAAGTAATCGGCCCGCACCGCACCCACGATGGCGCTGCCGGTGTCCTGCGCAAACACCAGCCTCTGCAGCGCCGCCGAAGGCCCCGGCGAGGCCAGCCACACCGGGGTGCCGAAGGGGATGCTGCCCGGATCCACCGCAATCGAACGGCCCGGCGTGAGCGCCACGCCCTGCGCACCGCGCGGGCCGAACCAGGCCTCGAAATCGCCGAGCGGCTCCTCGCGGAAAAACACCACCCGGGGGTTGCTCCACAGCATGTCATTGAGCCGCTGCGGGTTCTGCGCGGCCCACTCGCGGATGGCCGGCCATGAGGCGTCGCGCACCGCGCGGCGGTCCAGCAGCCAGCGGCCCACGCTCTGGTAGGGCTGGTCGTTGGTGGCGGCAAAGGCCAGCCGCACCAGCTGGCGGCGGCCATCGGGCTCGGTCACCAGCACCCGGCCGGAGCCCTGGATCTGCAGCATCAGCGCATCGACCGGGCTGGCGAGCCAGGCGATCTCGCGGCCCTGCAGCGCCGCCTGTGCCTGCGGCAGCGTGTCGATCTCCTGCCGGGAGTACCAGGGCTTGCGGCTGCCCAGCCCGGCGGGCGGACGGTACAGCGGCACGGTGTGTTCCGCGGTGCGCACGCGGCTGGCGCCGAGCAGCGGCTCGTAGTAGCTCGTCAGCAGGCCTTCGGCGCGGCCGTCGGGTGTCTCGACGCGGTAGGGCTGCAGCCGCGCCACCATCCACTGGCGCTGCGCGTCGCCATCGGCGATGCTGAGCTGGCGCACCTCGGTGCACAGCGCAGCCAGCGCCGGGCCGGGGCGTTCGCAGTTCTTGATCCAGGCGTTCCAGGCCTCGAACAGGTTGTCCTCGGCGAAGCCCGGCAGCTCGGCCCAGCGCACTGGTGTCCAGCGGCTCTTGCCGCGCCACTGCGGCTCGGGCAGCGGCGCGATGTCGGGTGGCAGGGAAAGCGGCAGGGTGGCCGCCAGCGGACGGCCCGCCGGCACAGGCACCTCCACCCCCGGCGGCGGCGCCACGGGCACCGGCATGGTGGCGGCGGCCGGTGGCGCCACCACCACGGGCGCGGGCAGCGACGCCGTTCCGGTGGACCTGACTGGCGCAGGGGCTTGCCGGGGCGGCGTGAAACAGGCGCCCAGCATTCCTACAATGAGCGCCACGCCAGACCACCGGAGAACCTTGCGCATGACCCTGATTTTGCTGGAAGCCCTGGCCGCAGGCGCCCTGCTGGTGCTGATCGTGTGGTGGACCATGTTCTCGGGCCGCAAACGGGGCGAGCTGCCGCCTCCCACCGACACGAAAGACCCGCCAGGCCCTTCTGCCTGACAGCACATTGCTACCATATTGGTAGCAATATCGCCATATTTCATGCTGGCCACGGGCACTTTTTACCTGTAAACCAGCATCACAGCACCCGGTGGGCCAGGGCCGGCAGCTGCTGGCGCACCTGGCGCAGCTGCGCCGCGTCACACAGGCCTGCCGCCACGCCGGTGCCGGTTTCCCGCAACGCCAGCACCTCGCCCCAGGGGCTGGCCAGCAGGCTGTGGCCCCAGGTGCGGCGGCCGTTCTCGTGCACCCCGCCCTGGGCGGCGGCCAGCACATAGGCCTGGTTCTCGATGGCGCGGGCGCGCAGCAGCACCTCCCAGTGCGCCTGCCCGGTGGTCGCGGTAAAGGCGCTGGGCACCAGCAGCAGATCGGCCCCCAGAGCACGGTACAGCTCGGGAAACCGCAAGTCATAACAGATGCTCAGGCCCACGCGCCAGCGCTGGCCGTCGCGCGCCACGCAGTCGAAGGCCACCGGGGTGTCGCCCCGCTGCAGCACCTGCGCTTCGTCGTAGCGCTCGCGGCCATTGTCGAAATGGAACAGGTGGATCTTGTCGTAGCGGGCCACACACGCGCCCGAAGGGGCATACACCAGCGTGGTGTTGCTGACGCGGGCCGGGTCCTCCGTGGCCAGCGGCACCGAGCCCGCCACCAGCCACAGCCCGTGCTGCTGCGCGGCACCGGCCAGAAAGCGCTGGATGGGCCCGGCCTGCGCGGTCTGTGCGCCCGACCCCGCAAAGGGCTCGGCAATGGCGAACTTGTCGGTGTCGCGGTGGCCCAGCATGGCGAAGTGCTCGGGCAGCAGCGCCAGCTCGGCGCCTTGCCCCGCCGCTTCTTCCAGCAGCGCCGCGGCGGTGGCGAGATTGGGCTCCAGCCGGACACCCGAGACCATTTGCAGCGCAGCGACTTTCATGGGGAGGCTCCGTTGTCGGGCCGGACCGCCTTGCGCGCCACCTTGGTGATGCGCGGGTCGGCCCAGCTGCCGTCGATGTGGAATTCCTGCGTGGCCGCCTCGATGAAGGGCTGGCGCAGGAACACCTGGGCGAGAAAGGTGCCGATGCCCACGGCCGGGTTGATGACGGCCGCCACCAGCGAGGCCGTGCCGGCATTGATCTCCGGCACCACCACCACGCTGATGTCCTGGGTTTCCTGGTCGATGTCGGCCTGGCCTTCCATCAACACGGCGGCGTTCACGCCCTTCATCTGCAGGTTGTTGGTGGTGGCCACCCCCTTGGCGATGCGCACGTCGCCGCGCACGAAATCAAAGGAGAAGCCCTCGCTGAACACGTCGCGGAAATCGAGCGCCAGCCGGCGCGGCAGCGCCTGCAGGCTGAGCACGCCGAGCAGCTTGGCCAGGCCGGGCTCGGCCTTGAGGAACTGACCCGATTCCATCGCCACATTGAACATGCCGCCCAGCGTGGGGTAGTCGAGCGCCAGCGGCGAGCCGGTCCAGGCAACCTGGCCTTCCAGCTTGCCCTTGCCGCGGCGGATCACGCCGGGCATGCCAAAGCGCTGGAGCAGCGCGCCCGAATCGGCCACGTCGAGCCGGAAACTCATCACCGTCTGCCGGCGCTCGGCCGGCGTGCGGGCCGGCGCAGGGCCACCGGGCGCCGCCGGCTGCGCGTCGACAGCGGCCCAGTTGCCGCTGGCCGTGAGCGTGGCCTCGGGCAAGGTCACATTGAGCTTGTTGAGCCGCCATTCGCGCACCCCGCCTTCGCGCGCCACCGCGCCGGGGCCCCGGTTGACCGCATCCACCTCGACTCGGCCGAGCCGGCGGCCACGCAGCTCGAAGTCATCGACCACGATGTCGAACGCGGGAATGCTCTCGGGCTGGCGGTCGAGGATCTGCTCCACGCCGCTGGCCGCCGACGGCGCGATGCTCAGCCGCGCCAGCCGCGCGAACAGCCGGCCCGGCCCGCGCCCGGCCGAGGCGCGGTATTCCACATAGCCATTGAGTTCGGCCGCCTCGACATTGGCGCGCCAGACGCCGCCGTCGCGCGAGCCGCCGACCACCACGTTGTTGAGCCGGTAGCCTTCCACCAGCAGCGCGCCCGCACGCACCGCCAGCACGGTCGGCAGGTAGCCGCTGCCGGTGGCTGCGTCGGCATCGCTGCCGGCCACCGAGCCCAGCACCTTTTCCCATGCGGCCACTGCAATGGTGTCGGCCTGGATGTTGGCCACCACCGCGCCATCGGCCAGGGCCGGCGATTCGTCGGCACCCACCCCGGCCGTGATGCCACCGCGCAGCACCCGCGGCTCGGCGCCCGACACGTCGCGCACGTACAGCACCGACAGCTGGCGGCCGAGGTCCAGCACCAGCTGGTCCTGCAGGGTCTGGCCGGCAGCCAGGCTGTCGGCCACCAGCGTGTTCTGGAAACGCAGCGGCAGCGCCGCGGCGGCGGTCTTGTTCAGCGGCGCCGGCAGGCTGGAGCCCAGGCCCTGCAGCGTGCTGGTGACGGTGATCTCCGGCCGCCCGCGCCGGAAGCCCAGCACCAGGCTGTAGCCCGCACTGCCCTCGAAGTTCTGCGCCAGCCGCGCCAGCGGGCCCAGGCTCGTTGCCTGGCGCAGGCCTTCGGCGCTGGCCGTTCCCTGGCCGCGGAAGGCGATGGTTCCCTCGGCCCCGGCGCGCCCTGCGGGTGGCGCCATGCCGCCCTCGAAACGGATGTCGCCCCCCAGCATGCGGGCCTGCGCCGACGGCACGGAGAACCCGGTCTCGCTGAAATTGAGCACCCCCTGCAGCCGCGACAGTGCCGGCGTGTCCGGGCTGATCTGCAACTCGTTGCCGGCCAGCGTGACACTGCCCTGCACCCGGGATTCCTGGATGTTGGCCAGCGGCAATGCGAGCCGCAGCTTGTAGTCGGCATTGCCGCCGGCGCTGGCGCGGGCCAGCGCCTGGCCGGTCATGCCGTTGAGCGGCGAGGTCTTGATCAGGCCCACCAGCTCGCCCGCCGGGCCACGCGCGTTGGTGCTCACCACCACGGTGGAATGGGCCAGGTCGGCGATGGTGGCGTCGATGTCGCGCAGCTCGATGCCGGGCGCGCCGGCGAAACGCGCGCTGCCCTTGTTGACTTCCATGCCGGTCCGGTGGAAGACCAGCTCGCCGGCGAGCTGGGTCAGCGCCGGCCAGCGACTGCCGTCGCGGCTCGGCAGCGACGGGGGCACATAGTCGTACACCACATCCTGCAGGTTGGCGGCGATGCGGAATTCGCCCTGCGCCGGGTTGCGGAAAGGCACGTCCAGCAGGTTGCCGCGCACCGTGAACTTCACGCCGCTGGCGCGACCCTTCTGCACCGCGTCGCGCACGTAGTCGCGCACCGGCTTGGCAATGGTTTGCGGCAGGTAGCGGTATACCCGCGCGCCGTCGGCCCGGCCCAGGCTGCCCTGCAGATCCAGCACGCCGGGGAAACGGGCGGCGCCAGCGCCATCGGCAGTGTGCCAGCGGATGCGGGCCTCGCCCTCGGCATCGGCATTGGCAAACCGCAGCCGGCCCACGTCGGCCTCGATACGGTCGCCCGCGATGCGCCAGCCCAGTTCGGCGGAGAGCTGGGCCACCGGGATGCGGGCCTCTTCGAACACGCCGGGGAAATCGAGCCAGCCGTCGTCCATCTGCAGGCGGGCCGTGCCGGTGCGCTCGGTCAGGTCGAATTCGATGCGGGCGCCGGCCAGCCCGGGACGCCCCGGCGACGGATGGGCCGCCGCGCCCTGCGGCGGCACGTCGCCGGCCGCCAGCTGCAGGCCGGTGAGCTTGCCGCTGGCCTTGAGCGCGCGCAGTTCCGGCAGGCTGCCCTGCCACTCGGCCTCCACCACCTCCACCAGGCCTTGCGGCGCATAGGCGGTCAGCGCCGCATGGGTGGCAGTGCCCAGCGGCAGGCGCCGGCCGATGTCGGCCAGCGCGGCGAGGTCGAGCCGGTCACCGCGGAATTCGCCCCGGGCCACACTGCCGGCGGTGGCGTCCTGGTACTTGACCGCGACGTTGCCGCCCGGCCACTGCAGGCCATCCCCGGTGCGGAACTGCAGGCCGCTGGTGAACAGTTCGAAGCCACCGGGCCGCCGCTTGCCGCCCAACCGGCCCAGCACCGACTGCATGTCCAGCGGCTGCAGGCCGTGGCCGAGCCGGGCCTCGACCTCGTCCAGCGCCAGGTCCGCCACACCGCCGGTGATGGTGGCGTCGGCCACGTCGATCCACGCGCGCACCGCGCCGCGGCCGGCCTGGATGTCCAGGCCCAGGTCGGCATGGCGACGCAGCTGCGACACATCGACCTGCGGGAAATCGGCATACACCTCGCCGCGCCAGCTGCGCCACTGGTCGTTGCGGGCCGACAGCAGCGGCTGCGTGAAGGCGCCGCGCACGCTGAAGCGCTGGCCCCAGGCCGGCGGCGGCGTGGCGTCCAGGCGCACCTGGTGGCGGCGCAGCGCATTGCGCACCACGAGATCGACCTGCTCCAGCACCAGCGGCGGCGCGGTGCGCAGCTCATCGGTCCAGCGCAGGCTGCCGTTGCGGATCACGAATTCGGTCTGCGAGAAGAACCAGTCGGCGGCATCGCTGCTGTTGCCGTCGTTGCCGCTGCCGGCAATGTCGAGTCCAGCCACCAGAATGCGGCCTGCAGCCGTGCGCCGCACGTCGAGCACCGGGCTGTCGACGTGCAACTGCTCAAAGCCGCGGTTCAGCAGCGCCCGTGGCGACAGCACCACCCGCACCTGCGGCAGGCGCAATGCCTGGCGGCCCTGCGGGTCGAGCAGCACCACGTCGCGCAGCGTGACGGTGGGCATCAGGCCATCCGATACGGCCTCGACCGTGCCAATCTGCACGGGAACCCCCAGGATGCGCGCGGCCTCGGCTTCCATGCGCGGACGAAATTCGCCGATTCGGGGCACAATCACCTGATGTAGCGCGATCCAGCCCAGGGTGAATATCAGCCAGGCAGACAGTACCAGCCAGAAGAGACTGCGGACGGCCAGCGAGATTGTTTTAAGACGTCGGGATGGAAGTGTTGACAATTCGTGCATTGGAACCGGACCGTGGCGGGAATTATGACCCGCGGACCTGAAGCCGGTTCTCCCCGCAGCGGTGACGCTTTGTTACCGGGCGCGGCGCCTGCCGCAGCGCAGCGCTGCACGCCGCCCGCCCCGCTCACCATCAGCCCCCTGTCGGACCACTCCCGCTTCGTGCAGCGACTGCGCCGGCGCTATGCCGACCTGCTCGACCTGCTGCCACCGGGCGCGCCGCGCAGGGCAGGCATGCAGGCGGCCCTCGATGTGCTGCGCGCGCGGGGCGAAAGCCCGGGCGCGGCGCTGCGCATCCTGCGCCAGCTGGTGATGGAGCGGCTGGCCCGCCTTGATTGCGATGCGGATGCACCGCTGGCCGAAATCACCTGCGGCGTGACCGAGCTGGCCGAGCTGGTGCTGCACGTGGCCATTGGCGAGGCCCGGCGCGAACTCGACACCCTGCATGGCCCGCCCACCACCGCCAGCGGCGAACCCGCCACGCTGTGGATCGTGGGCATGGGCAAGCTGGGCGCGCGCGAGCTCAATGTGTCGAGCGACATCGACCTGATCTACGTCTACGACGAAGACGGTGAAACCGCCGGCCTGGCGGACGGCCGGGGCCGCATCAGCAACCACGAGTACTTCGCCAGGGCCGTGCGCGGCATCTACACGCTGGTGGGCGACACCACCGAGCATGGTTTCGTGTTCCGGGTCGATCTTGCGCTGCGGCCCAACGGCAACTCCGGCCCGCCGGTGGTGTCGCTCGACGCACTGGAGGAATACTTCCAGGTCCAGGGCCGCGAATGGGAGCGCTTTGCCTGGCTCAAGAGCCGGGTGGTCGCACCCGCCGAAGCCCGGGGCGACTGCGCCGCCGCGCTGCGCGCCGTGGTGCTGCCCTTCGTGTTCCGCCGCTATCTTGATTACAACGTGTTCGAGTCGCTGCGCAACCTGCACCAGCAGATCCGCAACCAGGCCAGCCAGCGTTCGGCCGGCCGGCCCGAGCGTGCCAACGACGTGAAGCTGTCGCGCGGCGGCATCCGCGAGATCGAATTCACCGTGCAGTTGCTGCAGGTGGTGCGCGGCGGCCAGTTCCCGGAGCTGCGCACCCGACCCACGCTCGATGCGCTGCAGCGGGTGGCACGCGCCGGCCTGATGCCGCAGGAAACCGCCGACGCGCTGGCCCGCGCCTATGTGTTCCTGCGCCGGGTCGAGCACCGCATCCAGTACCTCGACGACCAGCAGACCCACGTGCTGCCCACCCGCGACGACGACGTGCAGTGGATCGCGCAGACCATGGGCTATGCCAGCTGCTGCCCGCTGCTGAGCGAGCTCGACACCCACCGCGAGCTGGTGGCCCAGGAGTTCGACAAGCTGCTGGCCGGCGCCGGCAAGGGCGAATGCAAGAGCTGCAACAAGGGCGGGGCTGCTGCCCCCGTGCCGGAACTGG
>DASWYJ010000313.1:0-2438 GCA_036405035.1 Burkholderiaceae bacterium | reverse complement strand
CCCCATGTCGGCCCCGCTCTCCGATCCGGTTTTCCATCCCGCTCCCGCCCCCCGCCCCCTCGAAGTCGCGCTGCTGGCCAGTGTGTTCGTGGTGGCGGCGTGTGGGCTGGTGTACGAGCTGGTAGCGGGCGCGCTGGCGTCGTATGTGCTGGGCGATTCGGTGCTGCAGTTCTCCACCATCATCGGCATCTACCTGTTCGCCATGGGCATTGGCTCGTGGCTGTCGCGCTTTTTCGAGCGGCAGCTGCCGGCGCATTTCCTGCGCATCGAGCTGCTGGTGGCGCTGGTGGGCGGCGTGATGCCGGCGCTGCTGTTCCTTGCCAATGCCTACGTGCCGGGCGCCTTCCGGCTGCTGCTGTACACGCTGGTGCTGCTGGTGGGCATGCTGGTGGGGCTGGAGATTCCGCTGGTCATGCGCATCCTCAAGCGCAACGTGGCCCTGAAGGAGCTGGTCTCGCAGGTGCTCACCTTCGACTACCTGGGCGCGCTGGCGGTGTCGGTAGCGTTTCCGCTGGTACTGGTGCCCCACCTCGGGCTGATCCGCACCGGGCTGGTGTTCGGGCTGATGAATGCGCTGATTGCGCTGTGGGCGCTGTGGCTGTTCCGCCATGAGCTGCGGCACCTGGCCAGCCATGCGCTGGCCTGCGTGCTGACGCTGGCCGCGCTGGCCGCCGGCCTGGCCGGTGCCTCGCACATCACCAGCCTGGCCGAGGACAAGCTCTACCAGGACCGGGTGGTGTTCACCGCCAGTTCGCCCTACCAGCGCATCGTGGTCACGCACGGCGCGGCGGCGGGGCACCGGCTGTTCCTCAATGGCAACCTGCAGTTTGCCGAGCGCGACGAATACCGCTACCACGAGGCACTGGTGCACCCGGTGATGGCGGCCTACGCCAGCAGCGGCCAGGGGCCGCGCCGCGTGGCGGTGCTGGGCGGTGGCGACGGCATGGCGGTGCGCGAAGTCCTCAAGTACCCCGGCGTGGAACAGGTCACACTGGTCGAGCTGGACCCGGCCATGACCACGCTGTTCGCGCAGCAGCCGGCGCTGGCGGCACTCAACGGCCATGCGCTGCGCTCGCCCAAGCTCACGGTGGTGAACACCGACGCCTTCGGCTGGCTCGAAAAAACCACCGACAGCTTCGACGTGGTCATCGTCGATTTCCCGGACCCCACCAACTTCTCCATCGGCAAGCTCTACACCAGTTCGTTCTACGCGCTGCTGGAAAAGCGCTTGGCCGCCGGCGGCTATGCGGTGGTGCAGACCACCTCGCCGCTGGTGGCGCGCAAGAGTTTCTGGACGGTGGTCAACACCATTGCCTCGGTGGGCCTGCAGGTTGCGCCGTACCACGCCCATGTGCCGAGTTTTGGCGAATGGGGCTTCGTGATTGCCAGCCACCGGCCCTGGCACCTGCCGCAGCAGCTGCCCCAAGGCCTGCGTTTCCTGAACACCCAGAGCCTGCCGCTGCTGTTCGATTTTCCGCAGGACATGGCGCGGGTGCCCACCGACATCCAGCGCCTGTCGAACCAGGTGCTGGTCACGACCTACGAGCAGGAATGGGGCAAGGTCGCGCACTGACGGCGCAAGCCCCTGCGCCATGGTGAAGCGCCGCAGCCTGCTGGGCGCGGCCGCGCTGGCACCGCTGCTGGGTTGCCAGCCCGCAGAGCGCCCTATGACCGGCGGCTTCACCGGCACCGACATGGCCCGCGGCCATGCGCTGCGCGATCGCAGCGGCGGCGTGCCTGCACCCGCGCGCACGCTGCGCACCGGCGTGGTCATTGCCGGGGGCGGGGTGGCCGGGCTGGCGGCCGCGCGCGCATTGCGGCAACGCGGCGTCGACGACTTCGTGCTGCTGGAGCTGGAAGACGGCGCCGGCGGCAACAGCCGGGGCGGCGTGGTGGGCGGCATTGCCTGCCCGCTGGGCGCACACTACCTGCCAGTGCCCGGCGACGCCGCGCCCGATGTGCAGGATCTGCTCGAAGAATTCGGCCTGCGCCAGCGCGTGGCCGGCCGCTGGGTGTACGACGAACGCCACCTGTGCCACAGCCCGCAGGAGCGGCTGTTCTTCGACGGCGGCGACGGCTGGCACTGGCAGGAGGGCCTGCTGCCGGTGCAGGGCGTGGGGCCGGCCACGCTGGCGCAGTACCAGCGCTTCGCCACGCTGGTCGCGCAGGCCCAGAAGGCTGCCGCATTCACCATTCCAATGCCAAATCGGCCCCTAGCCAGCGTCCACTCTGCACTGGATGCTATTACTTTCGAAGCATGGCTGAACCAGCAGGGGCTGGACGATGTGCACCTGCGCTGGTACCTCGGCTACTGCTGCCGCGACGACTACGGCGCCGGCATCGCCACCGTGTCGGCCTGGGCCGGCATCCACTACTTCGCCAGCCGCCACGGCTTCCACGCGCCGGGCGACGGCGCGGGCGAGGCCGGCGACGGCCTC
>DASWYJ010000312.1:0-2671 GCA_036405035.1 Burkholderiaceae bacterium | reverse complement strand
GGCGCAGACCATGCCATTGACGGTGGCCTTGACCGAGCTGGCGGCCAGTGCGCTGCCGGCGGCCAGCACCAGCGTGGTGGTGATGACGAGGGTTTTGAGGGTGGTCATGGAGCGGATCCTTTCAGAAAACATACATGACATTGAAACGGGCTTCGCGGTTGTTGCTGTAGCCGAGTTCGACGAAATAGCGGTTGTGGATGAAGCGCAGCATGGGCGTGATCTCGGTCCTGTCGGACAGGCCGCGCATGCGCCGCATCTCCAGCACCAGCCAGGGCTGCGTCTCTTCGTAGTCGACCTCGTAGAACGAGAAGCCGGCGCGGATGGAAGCAAAGTCGTGGTTCAGGCCCTCGGCCCGGAACAGCCGTGCGGTCGCCGCCAGGTAGATGCGGGTGGTTTCATAGTCCACCTGCACGCCGGGCGACAGCAGCGCCTTGCTGCCGGAAAAGTCGTTGCCACGGATGGCGCCGGCCCCGCCGATGAACCAGATGTTGGCCTGCGCATGGGGCAGGTTCCAGCGCTGCAGCAGGTGGGTGTAGGTGACCTCGGCCAGCTCACGGGTGAGGGTGTGGTCGTCCGAGCGCATGAAGAGGCCGCCCGCGCCCACCGCGTCGCGCGGTGTCAGTGCGTAGTTGACCCAGCCTTCGCGCCAGTTGGGGCTGAAATCGCCCATGGCCATGAAGCTGTCCTTGAAACCCATGGGCGCAGCCTGGGCGGCCCCTGTGGCCATCGCCATCCCGAGGGCCAGCGCAGCGCGTGCCGGAAAAGTGTGTGAGAAAGGCATGGTGAAACGGCCTCGCAATCGGGCGCGCAGGTGCCGGCAACGGGCCATGCTCCCACGCGCAGGAAATTCGCGCCCGCCGCGCAAACGGCGGACGCACCTGTGCTGTCAGGCGTGCGCAGTGGGGGGCTTGTGGGCCACACGCCGCTCGGCGCTGGCAAACCGGTCGGTTGCGGTGGGTGCGTGCGCGGCTGGCAGGGGCGGCAGCACCAGCGCGGAAACCGGTGGCTGGCCCACCAGCAGATGGCACAGGTCGCAGGCGCTGCACTGGGGGCAGCATGCGGCAACAGGTTCCACGGAGGTGGATGCCGATTCGGCCACCATGGCGGCCTGGTGCAAGGCCATCACGCCCATCTGCGTCTGCATGCCCACGCCCGCAAAGCCGCGCAGCGGAAAGAGGGCGATCAGCAGGATGAGCAGGAGATGGCGCACCCTTTCATGATACCGGGGCCGCGGGAAAGTTCAGCGGCCCTACGGCGTGGGGTTGCGCGCCCCGAGCATGATGACCGCGGCGCCCAGCAGGCACAGGCCGGCGCCGATCCAGTCGGTGGGGATGGGGCGCACCCCGTCGACGGCCCACAGCCACCCCAGCGCCACCGCCAGGTAGACGCCCGCATAGGCGGCATACACGCGCCCGGCCGCCTGCGGATGCAGCGTCAGCAGCCAGGCGAACAAGGCCAGGCTCGCGGCGGCCGGCAGCAGCCACCAGAGCGGCCCACCCTTGCGCAGCCACAGGTAGGGCAGGTAGCAGCCGATGATTTCGGCCAGCGCCGTGGCGAAGAAAAGAGCGAGCGTTTTGGTGGCATCCATGGATGTGGATGGTATGCCAGGCCACCGCTTACTTCACCGTAAAGCGTGTAGTGATGGGGGCCTTGCCCGCCAGCGTCACCACCACCACGCCCCGGGTGCCCGGGGCTACCGCGAAGCGGCCCTGGGCCTCCAGGGCGTTGCCCGCCGGCAGCAATGGCACGTCCGACTTGTCGGCACCATTGAGCAGCGTGACCTTGGCCGTGGCGCCCTGCAGCGGGACCGGCTTGCCGTGGTCGTCCAGGAAGATCTGGATGCGGTCGGGCCGCGCCACGATTTCCAGATCGGCCTGTTTGGTCGAGACCACGATACCGCCGTGCTGCGGGGTGTGGTGGTGGCCCGGGCCGCCGGCTGCGGCCAGGGAGGATGTGGCTGCCAGCGCGGCAGCCAGGATGAAGGAGAGGGTGCGCATGCAAAGCCTTTCAGGTAAGACAGGGAAAAGACAGGGAACAGGGGGAAACATCAGAACGCCTCGCTGCCCGCATCGGCAGCCAGTGCGTCGATCGGGTCGCGGCCCCACAGCCAGACCATCGCCGGTGTGAGGAAAGCGTCGAGCAGGGTGGAGGTGATGAGGCCGCTGAAGATCACCAACGCCACCGGATGCAGGATTTCCGCTCCCGGCAGCTCGGCCTCGAACAGCAGCGGGGCCAGCGCAAAGGCGGCCACCAGGGCCGTCATCAGGACCGGGGTCAGGCGCTCCAGCGAGCCGCGCACCAGCATCTGCGTGTTGAACTGTTCGCCTTCGAAGGCGCGCAGGTTGATGTAGTGCGACACCTTCAGGATGCCGTTGCGGATAGCGATGCCACCCAGCGTGATGAAGCCCACCAGCGCAGCCACGCTGAGCGGCTGGCCCGAGAGCCAGAGCCCGATCACTGCGCCCACCAGCGCCAGCGGGATGTTGGCCATGACGATGGCGGCCAGCACACCGGAGCGGTAGCGTGCGTACAGGATCAGGAAGATCAGCGCGGCCGACGCCAGCGACAGCAGGCCGATCAGCCGCGAGGCCTCTTCCTGCGCCTGGAACTGCCCGCCCAGCGTGATGAAGTAGCCCGCCGGCAGGGAGGTCTCGCCGGTGATCTTGCGGAT
>DASWYJ010000311.1:0-11951 GCA_036405035.1 Burkholderiaceae bacterium | reverse complement strand
CAAGGCCCGGCTGTTCGGGGAAAAGCCCACGGGTGGCAAGGTGGAATTGCTGGTCGAGCGCGTGCTGGCCGGCCACGAGGTCGTGGCCCACATGAAGGCCAGCAAGAAGCCGCTGCCCGGCACCACGCTGGCGATGGTGGGAGGGTTCCGCGCCACGCTGCTGGGCCGCTGGCCGGACGAAGACGGCCGGTTGTTCCGCTTTGCGTTCGCCAACGACGCCGGCGACGACCCGCACACGCTGATGGCGCGCCACGGCCACGTGCCGCTGCCACCCTACATTGCCCACGCCGACACTGCCGACGATGAACGCCGCTACCAGACGGTGTTTGCCAAACACCCCGGCGCCGTGGCCGCCCCCACTGCCGCACTGCACTTCGACGAAGCCCTGCTGGCGCAGCTGGACGCCCGCGGCGTGCAGCGTGCCAGTGTCACGCTGCACGTGGGCGCCGGCACCTTCCAGCCCATGAAAACCGAGCGGCTGGAAGACCACGTGATGCACAGCGAATGGTTCCATGTGCCACCCGCCACCGAGCAGGCCATCGCCGACTGCCGGGCCCGCGGTGGCCGGGTGGTGGCGGTGGGCACCACCACCGTGCGCACGCTGGAATCGTGGGCGCAGACCGGCCGCACCGAAGGCGACACCGCCATCTTCATCACGCCGGGCTTCGCCTTCCAGGTGGTGGACATGCTGGTCACCAATTTCCACCTGCCCAAATCCACGCTGATGATGCTGGTCAGCGCCTTCGCCGGCCATGCGCCGGTGATGGCGCTGTACCGCCACGCCATTGCCAGCCACTACCGCTTCTTCAGCTACGGCGACGCCATGCTGCTCGTGCGGCGCAACGGTGCGGATGCCGGATCGGACATCCTGGCATGAGCACCCCCGACACCGACCCCACCATGCAACACCTGCGGGCGGTCGATCAGCTGATCGGCCAGGGTGCGCTGCTGGCCGCCGCCACGCAGTTGGACGAAGCCGCACGCGCAGCCCCCGGCGACCCCCGCGTCTACCTGATGGGTGCGCGCATGGCCGAGGCCGCCGGGCGTCCGCAGGAGGCGCTGGCCTACCTGCGCCGCGCAGCCGGCCTGAGCCCGCAGTGGGCCGCGCCGGTCACCGAGCTGGCGCTGCTGCTGGCCCGCCAGGACCGGCACACCGAAGCACTCGCCGCCGCACGGCAGGCCGTGGCGCTGGCGCCGGACAGCATCGACGTGCTGCACCGCGCGATCCACGTCGCGCACCAGACCCTCAACCCGCACCTGGCGCTGCAGTGGCTGGAGCAGGTTCTCCGGCTGGACCCGGGCAACGCCTCCGCCCAGCTGCAGGTGGCCCGGGATCTGAGCCAGATCGGCGAATACCGGCAATCCCTGGCGGCCTATGCCCCGCTGGTGGAGGCCTACCCGGCCCATGCCGACATCCGCCTGGGCCGCGCCAAGACCGCCATTCTGGCCGGCGAGCACGCCCAGGCGCGCCAGGACTGCGCGGCGCTGGTGGCCGGGGAGCCGGACAACCCCACCTACCGCTTCTGGCTGGAGGTGGCCCATGGCCAGGTTCCGCCCACCCAGCCCGCCGCCATGACCCAGGCGCTGTTCGACGGCTATGCCCCCCAGTTCGACCGGCATCTGGTCGAAGGGCTGCAGTACCAGGTTCCAGCGCGGGTGGCTGCACTGGTGGCCGCGCGCTACCCGGACAACCGGCTCGATCTGCTGGACGCCGGCTGCGGCACCGGCCTGCTCGGCAAACATCTCGGGCGCATCCAGGGCGCCCTCGTGGGCGTGGACCTGTCCCCCCGCATGGTCGAGCAGGCCGCCCGCCTCCAGCGCTACGACCAGCTGCACACCGGCGACCTGCTGGACTTTCTCGTGGCCACGCCGGACGCACACTATGACGTGGTGGCCGCGTGCGACGTATTCATCTATGTCGGCGACCTCACCGCGGTCATTCCCCAGGCCGGCCGCGCCATCCGGCCGGGGGGCCACTGCATCTTTTCATGCGAGGCTGCGCAGCCCGGCGAGGCCGACCTCGTGCTGCGCCCCAGCACCCGCTATGCCCACCAGCTCCACCACGTGCAGGCCCTGTGCACCGCGGCAGGCTTTGATGACACCACCTTCGAGCCCGCCACCATCCGTGTGGAAGACGGCGAGCGGATCGAAGGCTACATCGTGGTGGCGCGCAAGGCCGCCTGACCCATGCCGCTCCACTGCCCCGCCCGCCACCTGCTCCTGCCCGCCATGGCCGGGCTGGCCGCGCTGTGGCTGGCGCTGCCGGCCCAGGCCCGGGGCTACGTGCCCCAGGGCCGCTGCGGCGACTATGCCCGGGTGGCCATCACCAGCCCCGCCGGAACCTGCGTGGCGCTGGTGGCCGACGAAGCCCAGGGCCTGCGTTTTCCGCGCCGCCTCCTCGAAGTGGCGCCCGGCCGGTTCTGGATCATTGACATGGGCTCCTGGGAGCCGCGCCGCGGCCGCCTGCTGGAAATGGTATTGCCGACCACCGGCACAGCGCCCCGGCGCGCCGCCGTCACCATGCTGGCCGACCGGCTCGACCGGCCGCATGGCCTGGCGCGTGGCCCCGACGGCAGGATCTACATCGGCGAAGCCGGCACGGTATGGCGCACGCCGGTGCGGGCGGCCGGCCAGCCGCCACAACGCGAAACCGTGCTCGACAGCCTGCCGACCGATGGCGCACACCCGCTCAAGGAATTGGCTTTCGGCCCCGATGGCCAGTTGTACATCAGCGTGGGCTCTTTCAGCGACGCCTGCCGCAACGACCGGCAGCAGCAACCCCTGCCCTGCCCCGAACTCGGCGACCCGCAACCCCGGGCGGCTGTTTACCGGGCCACGCTGGGCGGCCCGCAGCAGCCGGTGCAGGAATTGCGGCCCTTTGCCACCGGCTTGCGCAACTCCGTGGCGCTGGCCGTGCTGCCCGTTGGCCCGGCCGGAGGCACGGTGCTGCAGGGAGAAAACTCCATTGATTACCCGGATGCCAAAGCGCCTGCCGAAGAGCTGAACCACCTGCAGGCGGGCCGCCACTACGGCTGGCCCTACTGCGTGGGCGCCCGCATTGCCGCACGCGGCTATGAAAAACGCTACGACTGCAGCCGTACCGAAGCGCCGCTGGCGCTGTGGCCGGCCCATGCCGCGCCGCTACACCTGCTGCACGGGCCTGCCGGCACCCCGTTTGCCGGCCAGCTGCTGGCCGCATGGCACGGCCAGCGGCCCGGTGGCCACCGCGTGGTGGGCTTCGCCTTGAATGCCCAGGGCCAGCCGGCCCGAGAGCCCACGCTGTGGATGTCGGGCTGGGAAGCCAAAGCCGCTGTCCGCCCGCAGGGCCGCCCCACCGGGCTGGCCATCGACCACCGGGGCCACCTGCTGGTGGTCGAGGATTTCAACCGAACCGTGCTGATGCTGCTGCCCACTGCGGCATCGCCAGCCCCCACACCATGAACCCCACACCCGTTGCTTTGTCTTCCGGCCTGCATTTCGAACTGCTCGCCACAGACCCCTCCAGCCACGCCCGCCGCGGCCGCCTGACGCTGAACCATGGCGTGGTGGAAACGCCCATCTTCATGCCGGTGGGCACCTATGGCACGGTCAAGGGCGTGATGCCGCGCTCGCTGGACGAGATGGGTGCGCAGATCATCCTGGGCAACACTTTCCACCTGTGGCTGCGGCCCGGGCTGGACGTGCTGCAGCAGTTCGGCGGCCTGCACCGCTTCGAGAACTGGCACAAGCCCATCCTGACCGACTCCGGCGGCTTCCAGGTCTGGAGCCTGGGCGAGATGCGCAAGATTTCGGAAGAAGGTGTCCGCTTCGCCAGCCCGGTCAACGGCGACAAGCTGCTGCTGACGCCGGAAATCAGCATGCAGATCCAGACCGTGCTCAATGCCGACGTGGTGATGCAGTTCGACGAATGCACACCCTACGACACCAAGGGCCACATCACCACCGAAGCCGAAGCCCGGGTCTCGATGGAACTCAGCCAGCGCTGGGCCCGGCGCTGCCAGGACGAAGTGGCGCGGCTGGAGAACCCCAATGCGCTGTTCGGCATCGTGCAGGGCGGCATGTTCGAGCACCTGCGCGACGAATCGCTCGCCGGGCTGGAGGCGCTCGATCTGCCGGGTGTGGCCATTGGCGGCCTGAGCGTGGGCGAACCCAAGGAAGACATGCTGCGCGTGCTGCAGCACATCGGCCCGAAGCTGCCAGCCCACAAGCCACATTACCTGATGGGCGTGGGCACACCGGAAGACCTGATCGCCGGCGTATCCAACGGCATCGACATGTTCGACTGCGTCATGCCCACCCGCAATGCCCGCAACGGCCATCTGTTCACCCGTTTCGGTGACCTGAAAATCCGCAACGCCCGCCACAAGACCGACGAGCGGCCGGTGGATGAAACCTGCACCTGCTACACCTGCAGGGGCTTCGGTGCGGCCTATGCCAGCGACGACACCGCCCCTTCCGGCCAGGGTGGCTTCAGCCGCGCCTACCTGCACCACCTCGACCGCTGCGGCGAGATGCTGGGGCCGATGCTGGCCAGCATCCACAACCTGCATTACTTCCTGAACCTGATGCGCGAAGTGCGTGCCGCGCTGGACGCGGGGCAGTTTGCCGCCTACGTGCGGCAATTCCACGCCGACCGGGCGCGGGGTGTTTGAGCTGCTGCGCGTTCAGCTGCCGTCACCCACACTGCCGGTCACGGGCAGCACGATGCCGGTGATGTAGCTCGCGCAGCTCGGCGATGCCAGGAACACGTAGGCCGGGGACAGTTCCTCGGGCTGCGCCGGGCGACCAAAATCGGTCTTCTGGCCAAACTGCACGATGTCGTCCGCCGACTTGTCGGCGGGGTTCAGCGGTGTCCACACCGGGCCGGGCGCCACCGCGTTGACACGGATGCCCCGCTCCAGCAGCTGGGCTGCAAGCGCCTTGGTGAACGCATGGACCGCACCCTTGGTGGTCGAATAGTCGAGCAGTTGCCGGCTGCCGCGCAGGCCGGTGACCGAACCGGTATTGATGATGCTGGCGCCGCTGCGCATATGCGGCACGGCCGCCTTGGCCATGTGGAAATAGCCATAGACATTGGTTTTCAGGGTGGTGTCGAAGCGCGCCTCGTCCAGCGCCTCGATGGACTCCGCATGCGCCTGGAAGGCGGCGTTGTTGACCAGCACGTCGAGCCGGCCGAAGGCCGCCAGGGTCTTGCGCACCGCGCGGTCACAGAATGCCGGGTCGCGCACGTCCCCCGGAATAGACAGGCAACGCTGCCCCTCCCGCTCCACATGGCGCTGCGTGACTTCCGCATCGTCGTGTTCATGGAGGTAGACGATGGCCACATCCGCACCTTCGCGCGCAAACAACACGGCTACCGCCCGTCCGATGCCTGAATCACCCCCCGTTATCAGCGCCACATGCCCTTCCAGCTTGCCGCTGCCCCGGTATCCGGGTGCCTCGAATTTCGGTGGCAGCTGCATGTCGCCTTCCTCGCCCGGCCTCTCCAGGTGCTGGCGCGGCATTGGCGGCACCGGTTGCGCATGCCGCGGGTCCACACTGGATACGGGGGTGAAGCGGTCGGTCATCGGGCGATGGCCTCCCATGGGGACATACGCGGCTCCTGCACGGCAAGCTACTCCAGGTCTTCCATCGCCAGCAGATGGTATTTCTGCGCATACGAGAAGCCGAATCGCCGCGCCACGGCCATCAGGCGGTCGCGCGAGGCATCGGACGGTGCGGCGACGAGCAGCGCATGGTGGCCTTCACGGGCCAGCGTGAGGTATTTCTCCACCGTCGCCGCTTCGGTGCCCACGCTCGGCAGCCCGCCATCCGAGTCACCGTCGGCCGCGCCGAGTTGCTGCAGGATGGTCTGCGGGGACAGATAGGTGGTGTCCGGATGCGAATCCACCAGCGCCTCGGCGGCCTCGCGGGCGCTCCGTTCATCCGGAAACATCACGAACGCATATCCGGTGGGATAGAACACGCCCAGGGCAGTCAACATATCGGGGGTCAGGGCAAACTGTTTCATGGCGGGCTCCTGCATTTCCCCCATTGAAGCGCGTCGGACTGCGCAGGGCCGTCAGGCATGCCGCACAACGCCTGTCGGACAACTCCGCATGGCGTGGCGCAGGCCCGCCCACCGCATGCCGACCTGCAGGTTTTGGTAAGGCATGTGACGAATCCGCGCAAGGGTGCACACAACACACAGTCCGCGACCAGAATGAAACCGATGCCACCATCCGACAGGAGAAAACCGATGCCATCGACCACCTGGAGCCGCAAGCGCGAACGCCAGTACCAGCACATCCGCGCGGGACTCGTGCACGCAGGCAAGGCCGACGCGCTGGCCAGTGAAATTGCTGCACGCACCGTGAACAAGGAACGCGCGCGCCATGGTGAATCGCGCACTGCGAGCCGGACCTCGACACACGACATCGCATCCGCCCGGCGCGGCGGCCTGCGCTCCCACACGGGCGCCCGGGGCCGCACCTATGCCCAGCTGTACCAGGAAGCCCGCGTCCAGGGCATCCCGGGCCGGTCCCGCATGAACAAAAGCGAGCTGGAGGCCGCGCTGAAACGCTGATGCCCGTGCCTCACCGGGATGGCACACTCCCGGCCCCGGTCGACTGCGGTGGCGGCGCCACACGTTTCGCCAGTGCCCGCGCATCCGACACCAGAAACGACAGCAGGTCACCGTGCAGGGCCTGCGCCGCATGCACGCGGGCGGCCGCATCGAACAGGAAATCGCGCTCGAAACTCTGCGTCACATACAGCTCCAGGTACGGCCGCTCCTGTCCATCCGCGGCGTGGCGATGGGTGACCAGGCCAAAGTTCGTGACGTCGAGATTGCGGTGGCGAAAACCCTTCAGTGTCGCGGCGTAGACTGTTTCGTAATCCCCGGCATGCTCGCCGGGCAGCATGAACACGACCGACAGATCACATACATTGAGGTTGCACCAGACATACAGGGGCCGGGCGGGATCACTGGCCACCGCATAGGTAACCGAGGTACGGGGGTAGCCAGGCACTGCATGACCATCGGCGCGTTGTCGTCCACGGCGCCGGGCCGGGCACGCCGCTCGGCCGGCACAGGTCGCGCGTCAGGAAGGCAACCGTTTCCCGCTCGATCCTCCCGAAAGAGTTTGACGAGGTGTACAGCAGCACCAGCACCCAGCCGGCTGCGGCGGTGAGCAGCAGCTTCAACGCGTCGGCACTGACATTGCCCAGACGCTGCACCTGCCCGTCGACCGCTACCGGGGCATACACCACCCCCAGCAGGGCGGCCGCCAGCAGACTTCCCAGCCCGAGCGAGATCGTCCAGCGCTGCCTGCGGCTCAGAAACAGGAACTTCTTGCCATCCATGTCTGCCTCCCTCCTTGCGGGCAAGCATACCGGCTGTTTACCAACTGTTTCATTTTTTCACACCGCCCCTCCAGCACTACAACGAAAGTGTCCATTGCACAGCCCGGCTGCGGGCCTGCTTGTAAAACATCCGACCCATCCCCATGTCTCCTGCATGGCAACACCTCCCTCCCCTGATGTCCCAGTCAGCCTGACGGTTACCCATGTGCTGGCACAATTGATGGAACGGCTCGACCACAGCGCGGTGCCCGTGGACGCCCACCAGTACCGCAGTGTTGCGGCCCGGCTGGCCGACGCATTGCGCGCGGCACCACCGGGAGCGGCGCTGTCGGCCCTGCTGGAAACCCACCCCGCTGCGGCCGAGCTGTACGAAAATCTCAACTACCAACATGCCGGGCTATGCCGCTCGCCGCTGGACCGTTCGCTGGCCGCCGAAACCGGCGCGCGCGAACTGATCAGCAAGGCACGGCAGCACCCCGAACAAGGCACCCTTCATGGCCAGAACTGAGACCAAAACCGCCATCGTTTCCGATGGCCTGCGCTACAAGTCCAAGGCATCGGGCTCGCCATTTGGCGCGACTTCGTCCTTCGGCGCAGCCACCATGTCCTGTTTTTTGTGCGGCAAGCACCGCGCCCGTTCGCAGATGGGCACCCGGAAAGTGGCCGGCAAATCCCAGACCGTCTGCTCCCCTTCCTGCAAGGCGCTGGACGAGGCCGGCAGCTGAGCGCCGCGCGGGCTGTGGCCTAATACGCCCTTCGATCATTTTTTATCCGAGCTCTCCATGCCCCAGAAAATCCGTACCGAAGCCGACCGCGTGCGCACCCCGGCTCCCATTCCCGCCGCCGGCCAGACCCGTACCGCAGGCCGTGGCCAGAAGATCAGCCTCGAGCGTGGCACCGCCACCCGCAGCAAGAAAAACCCGGGCAAGCGCCCGCACAAGGGCGGCTGATCCCCACCCGGCACCGGCGCCCGCCGGTGCCTGGCCGCGTCAGGATGCGCGGCCCGTGACCAGCCGGTAACCCACACCGGTTTCGGTCAGCAGATGGCGCGGCTGGGCCGGATCGGCTTCCAGCTTGTGCCGCAAATTCCCCATGTAGATACGCAGGTAATGGCTTTGTCCCGCATGGGAAGGCCCCCATACCTCGCGTAGCAACTGCCGGTGCGTCAGCACCCGGCCGGCGTGGGCTGCCAGCACCAGCAGCAGCCGGTACTCGATCGGCGTCAGGTGCACCTCGGCGCCCGCGCGCCGTACCACCCGGGCCTGCCGGTCGATGGCCACATCCCCAAAACCGAACACCGCATCCCCGTCCTCGCCCGCCGCCACGCGGGGCCGGCGCAGGTTGGCGCGCACGCGGGCCAGCAACTCGCCCACACCAAACGGCTTGGTGAGGTAGTCGTCGGCGCCGGCATCCAGTGCGGCGATCTTGTCGGCTTCGTCGGTGCGGGCCGACAGCACGATGATGGGCACCGCCGACCAGCCCCGCACGTCGCGGATCACGTCGAGGCCGTCGCCATCGGGCAGCCCCAGGTCGAGCACCAGCAAATCCGGTTTGCGGGTACCGGCTTCGCTGCGGCCACGCTGCGCGGTGTCGGCCTCGAACACCTGCCAGCCTTCGGCCTCGAGCGCACTGCGCACAAAGCGCCGGATCTGCGGCTCGTCTTCGATGACAACGGCAACGGGGCTGGACATGCTCAGTCGGTGGAAAAAGGAGGGGGCCGCAGCGGCAGCGTGATGCTGAATTCTGCACCGCCGCCGTCGGCGTTGGCGGCGCTGATCTGGCCACGGTGCGCCAGCACCACGGCCTTGCAGATGGCCAGCCCCAGGCCCACGCCCGGCGTGGCCGACTCCACCGCGCCGCGGGTGAACTTGTCGAACAGCGTCTGTTCACGGCCCTGCAGCGCCGGCGGCAGGCCCGGTCCGTGGTCGCGCACCACCAACTGCAGCGCCTGCGCGGTGGCGCACGCCTGCACGACGATGGGCAGTGCGCCGTACTTGGCGGCGTTTTCCAGCAGGTTTACCAGCACCCGCTCCATCAGCACCGCATCGCATTCGACCAGCGGCAGGCTGGCCGGCAGATCGGTCACCACCGGCCTGCCGGCCAGCGCCGGCTGTGCGGCGCGGATGGCGGTGCCCACCAGTTCCTCGACCGATTGCCAGTCACTGCGCAACTGCACCGCGCCGCTCTGCAGCCGCGCCATGTCGAGCAGGTTGTTCACGAGCGCGCTGAGCGACAGCGCCTGCGCTGCAATGGCCTGCGCCATCTCCACCGGCGCGCCCGGCGTGGTGGCCAGTGCACGCTGCAGCGTGTCGACCAGGCCCATCAGCGCCGTGAGCGGCGTGCGCACATCGTGCGAAATGGCGGCCAGCAGGGCATTGCGCAGCCGTTCGGACTCCATTTCGACCACGGCCTGCTGCGCCACCTCGACGTAGTGCACCCGCTCCAGCGCAATGGCGATCTGCCGCGCCAGCGTGTCGAGCTGCTGCAGTTGCTCGGGGATCAGCAGCCAGCGCGGCTGCGCGGGCTGCAGCGCCAGCACGCCGCGCAGCCGCATCGGCGCCTTCAGCGGCACATAGTGCCAGGGCTGTGCGGGCAAGGTGCTGGTGGCCAGGCCGGCCGGCTGGCCCTGGCGGAAGGCCCAGTCGGCCACTTCCATGTCAAAACCGGCGGGGGCGTCCGCGGGCCGCTGCAGGCGGTCGTGGGCGTCGGTGACCAGCACGCGGGCCGGACCACCAAAGTTGCGCTGCACCGCCGCTGCCCCCAGCTCCGCAACCTGGCTGTCGAGCAGCGCACCGGAGAGGTCGCGTGCGAGTTCGAACAGCGACTGCGCCCGGCGCTCGCGGCTGGCGGCAATGCGGGCCTGGAAGCGCAGGCCGGCGGTGAGCTGGCCGATCAGCAGGCCCACCCCCAGCATGACCGCGAAAGTGACCAGGTACTGCACGTCGCTCACCTCGAACGACAGGCGCGGGGCCACAAAGAAAAAATCGAACGCGGCCACGTTCAGAAAGGCCGCCAGCGCCGCCGGCCCGCGCCCCAGCCGCACCGCCACCAGCACCACACCCAGCAGGAACAGCATGACGATGTTGGACAACGCCAGCAGGTCGTGCAGGGGCGAGGCCAGCAGCGTGACCCCCACGCTGCTGGCAGCGGCCCAGGCGTAGCGCGGCAGGTGCGCCGTCCAGGCGGCGGGCTCATCCCCGGCCTTGTCGTCCAGCGCCCGGGGCACGGCGCGGGCCAGCCGGCGGCTGCTGCGGGCCTGGCCCACCTCCACCATGTCCAGCCCCGGCGCCTGCAGCGCGAGTTGCCGTGCCAGCCCGGGACGGCGCCAGCGCCACCACAACCCCGCAGGGCCGGGGCGGCCCAGCACCAGCGTGGCGCAGTTGAGCCGCTGCGCCTGCGCAACGATTTCGGTGGCCACATCGTGGCCGGCCAGCACGGCGGTGGCTGCGCCGAGCTCTTCGGCCAGCTGCACCACCGCCAGGATGTTGTCGCGCCCGGCGGTGGGCAGGCGCTGCAGGCGCGGGGTTTCCACGTAGACCGCATGCCAGCGCACGTTGAGCTGGGCCGCCAGCCGGGCGGCGGTGCGTACGGTCTGGCCGGCGCCTTCGCCCGGGCCGATGCAGGCCAGGATGGCCCCTTCGGTGTTCCACACCGGGGCGATGGACTGCTCCACCCGGTAGCTGCGCACATCGTCTTCCACATGCGCGGCGGTGCGGCGCAGCGCGATTTCGCGCAGCGCGATCAGGTTGCCCTTGCGGAAGAAGTTCTGCGCCGCACGCTCGGCCTGCTGCGGCAGGTACACCTTGCCGGCTTTCAGCCGGCCCAGCAGTTCGTCGGGCGTCACGTCGACCAGCACGAGTTCGTCGGCGCTGTCGATCACGGTGTCGGGCACGGTTTCGTGGACCCGCACGCCGGTGATCGCGCCAACCGTGCCGTTCAGGCTTTCGAGGTGCTGGACATTGACGGCCGACCAGACATCGATGCCGGCTTCGAGCAGCTCCTGCACGTCCTGCCAGCGCTTGGGATGGCGCGAGCCTTCCACGTTGGCATGCGCCAGCTCGTCGACCAGCAGCACCCGTGGCTTGCGGGCGAGTGCGCCATCCAGGTCCAGTTCCTGCAGCACCCGGCCGCGGTAGGGCATGGGGCGGCGCGGCAGCTGCGGCAGGCCGGCCAGCAGCTCGGCGGTTTCGCTGCGGCCGTGGGTTTCCACCACGCCCACCAGCACCTCGCGCCCGGCCTTGTGCTCGCGTTGCGCCGCACTGAGCATGGCGTAGGTCTTGCCCACGCCGGCGCTGGCACCGAAGTAGATGCGCAGCCGGCCGCGCTGCGCCTGTGCGGTGTCGGCGCGCATCTGCGCCAGCAGCGCATCGGGGTCCGGGCGGGTGTCAGCGGGGCTCGCCATGGAACGACTGTACGCGGTCTGCGCGAGCGCAGGCCGTCAGTGCGTGGCGGCCGCGCCGTCGAGTGCGAGGTTCAGGCGCAGCACGTTCACGCGGGCCTCGCCGAGCACGCCCGCCAGCGGGCGCTCGGCATGCCGGTCCACCAGCGCCTGCACCCGGGCCACCGGCCAGCCCCGCGCCCGCGCCACGCGGGCCACCTGGTACTGG
>DASWYJ010000310.1:0-5658 GCA_036405035.1 Burkholderiaceae bacterium | reverse complement strand
TCTCGGCCTTGCTGCGGCCGGTGCCACGGAAGTAGTCGAGCGTCTTGTCGTCCACCGGAAAGAAGCCCATGGTCGCGCCGTACTCGGGCGCCATGTTGGCAATGGTGGCGCGGTCGGGCAGCGCCAGCGTGCGCGTGCCCTCGCCGCAGAACTCCACGAACTTGCCCACCACCTTGTGCTGGCGCAGGATTTCGGTGACGGTCAGCACCAGGTCGGTCGCGGTCACCCCTTCGCGCAGCCGGCCGGTGAGCTCAAAGCCCACCACGTCGGGCGTCAGCATGTAGACCGGCTGGCCCAGCATCGCCGCCTCGGCCTCGATACCGCCGACACCCCAGCCCACCACGCCAATGCCGTTGATCATCGTCGTGTGGCTGTCGGTGCCGACCAGCGTGTCGGCGTAGTACACGTCCTTGGCCGTTTTGTGCACACCGCGCGCCAGGTACTCCAGATTGACCTGGTGCACGATGCCGAAGCCCGGCGGCACCACGCCAAAGGTATCAAAAGCCTGCATGCCCCAGTTCATGAATTCGTAGCGCTCGCGGTTGCGCTGGAATTCGAGCTTCATGTTCAGGTCGAGCGAGTTTTTCTTGCCGTAGTGGTCCACCATGACCGAGTGGTCCACCACCAGATCGACTGGCACCAGCGGCTCGATGCGTTTGGGGTCCTTGCCCAGCTTCTTGGCCACGCTGCGCATCGCGGCCAGGTCGGCCAGCAGCGGGATGCCGGTGAAATCCTGCAGCACCACGCGGGCCACCACGAAGGGGATTTCGTCGGTGCGCTCGGCATTGGGCTCCCAGTGCGCCAGCTGCGCCACATGCTGCGGCGTGATCTTCTTGCCGTCGCAGTTGCGCAGCACCGACTCCAGCACGATGCGGATCGACACCGGCAGGCGGGACACCTCCGGAAACTGTTTGGCCAGCGCCGGCAGCGAGTAGAACTTGCCGGTTTTGCCGGACGTAGTCTTGAACGTCTTGAGGGTGGAAGCGAAAACGTGGGCCATGGGGTTGTTCTCCGCGACAGGTGAGCCCTATTGTGGCGCTGCAAGCGCCTGCTGTCAGGTGCGGCGGCAGTGGCGGAGCATGGCGCAGGGATACTGGCCCGCCGCGCCCATGCTGCTTCAGTCGAGAAAGCGCGCCGCGGTGCCGGGCGGAGGCCGCATGCAGCTTTCGCTGCGGCCGAACCAGCGGTAGCGGTGGCGCGCCACCAGCCGGTAGGCCGCGTCGCGCAGCGGCGCGGGAACCAGCCACGCCACCCAGGCCAGCTTCCAGGGCCAGCCCAGCGCACCGGCGATGCGGATCACCGCGCCGGAGTATTGCCAGATGTGCGGGCCATCCACCAGCAGCAGCGTCGGGGTGTTGTCGGGCGGCAGTCCGGCGCGGGCCAGCAGGGCCTTGCCGTGCGCCCCCTGGATGGAGGCGAACCGGAAATGCGCGCGGTGGTCGTGCTTCAGCACGAACTGCACCGAGCCATTGCACAGCAGGCAGTGCGCATCGAACACCAGGATCATGCGCCACCGCCCTGCTCTGGCAGCGCGAGCCAGCCGCGGTAGCCGACCATGCGGCCGATGCCAGGCAGCGCCGCTTCGATATGGAAATGCAGCCGGCCTGCAGCGCCGGTTTCGTGGGCCACCAGGCGTGGCCGCAGCCAGGCCGGGCAGGGAATGCCGAGGAAATGCATGTGGACCAGCCGCATCTGCAGCCCGCCACCCACCTCGTACACCGCAAAAGCCAGCCGCGCCGGGCCCAGCCGCTCCACCACCGCACGGCCTTCAAGGTGCAGCCGCGAGCGCATGGTGTGGCCGGGGAAATGCCGGGTCCAGCGCTCAGTCTGCGGAGCAGCATCGAGCTCGAAAAGAATGGCGCCGGTTGCGTCGTTCAGCGGCGCGCCGACGCAGCGCGCCAGCAACCGGGCCAGCGGGCCTTGGGCGGCCTGTGTGGTGGCTTCGCCGTGCAGCAGGTGCCGGCCAGCCAGGCTGTGAAAGCGCTGCAGTGCCGGCGCCAGCGCGGTGAAGCCGTCACCCATGGCCTGCTGGAAGAGCGATGCAGCAGGCACGGCGCTGCTCCGGCGCGGGCCGCCTCAGTCGCCGCTGTGCGGCAGGTAGCGCACCGCCAGTACGCCGGCAATGGCGCGGATGTCGGCCAGCGCGGCATCGCTCACCGGGCTGTCCACGTCGACCAGCGTGTAGGCCATGTCGCCGCGCGACTTGTTGACCATGTTGTGGATGTTCAGGCCGGCCTTGGCCATGGCGGTGGAAATCTGCCCCAGCATGTTGGGCACGTTGCTGTTCGCAATGGCTACCCGGTAGGCCGATTCGCGCGGCATGGCCACGTGGGGGAAATTCACCGCGTTGGCCACGTTGCCGTGTTCCAGGTAGTCGCGCAGCTGATCGGCCACCATGATGGCGCAGTTTTCCTCGGCCTCGCGGGTGGAGGCGCCCAGATGCGGCAGCGCGATCACGCGTTCGTGCCGGTTGATCGCCGGGCTCGGGAAATCACAGACATAGCAGCCGAGCTGTTTGCTGTTGAGCGAGGCGAGCGCGGCCGCTTCGTCAACCACACCTTCGCGCGAGAAATTCAGCAGCACCGCGCCGGCCTTGGCGAGTTTCAGGTTGTCGGCATTCACCAGATTCCTGGTGGCCTCGACCAGCGGCACATGCAGCGTGATGAAGTGCGAATTCTTCAGCACATCGTTCACGCTGGCGGCTTTTTTCACCTGCGAGGGCAGGCTCCAGGCGGCATCCACCGTGATCTCGGGGTCGTAGCCGAGCACGTTCATGCCGAGCTTGATGGCGGCATCGGCCACCAGGCAGCCGATCTTGCCCAGGCCCACAATGCCCAGCGTGTGGCCGGCCAGCTCGAAGCCAGCGTAGTTCTTCTTGCCGTCTTCCACCGCCTTGTCCATGTCGGCCATGGCCGGGTCCAGCCCATGCACGAAGCGCAGCGCGGGCGCCACGTTGCGGGCCGCCAGCAGCATGCCGGTAAGCACCAGTTCCTTCACCGCGTTGGCGTTGGCGCCGGGCGCATTGAACACCGGCACACCACGCGCGCTCATCACCTTCACCGGGATGTTGTTGGTGCCGGCGCCGGCACGGCCGATGGCCAGCACGCTGGGAGCGATGTCCAGGCTGTGCATGTCGGCCGAACGCACCAGCACCGCGTCAGGCTGCGCGGCATCCTTGCTGGTGGTGTAGCGCTCGGCGGGCAGGCGCTTGAGGCCGTTGGCCGAAATCTGGTTCAGCACCAGGATCTGAAAGGGTTTGCTCATCGGCTTGTCTCCTGTATTTTTATGGTGGGCCGAGTGCGCCGCTTCAGCCGTGCTGCTTTTCGAAATCCCGCATGTAGGCCACCAGCGCCTGCACGCCTTCGACCGGCATGGCGTTGTAGATGGAGGCGCGCATGCCGCCCACCGAGCGGTGGCCCTTGAGCTGCACCATGCCGAGCGCCTGCGCGCCCTTCAGGAAGGCATCGTCGAGCGACTCGTCCTTCAGCTTGAAAGGCACGTTCATCAGCGACCGGTCTTCGCGCGCAACCGGGCTGCTGTAGAAGCTGCTGGCGTCGAGGTAGTCGTACAGGATCGCGGCCTTGGCCTGGTTGTGTTTGGCCATCGCCTCCAGGCCACCCTGGTCCTTCACCCACTGGCACACCAGACCGAGGATGTAGATGGCGTAGGTGGGCGGCGTGTTCAGCATGGAGTCGTTCTCGGCCTGCTGCTGGTAGTCAAAGGCCGAGGGCGTGATCGGCAGCGCACCGCCGAGCAGGTCTTCGCGCACGATCACCACCGTCAGGCCGGAGGGGCCCATGTTCTTCTGCGCGCCGGCGTAGATGAGGCCGTACTTGCTCACATCGATGGGCTTGGAGAGGATGTTGGACGACATGTCGGCCACCAGCGGCACGCTGCCGGTGTCGGGCGTCCAGTGGTATTCCACGCCGCCAATGGTCTCGTTCGAGCAGATGTGCACATAGGCCGCGTTCGGGTCCAGCTTCCATTCCGACTGTTTGGGAATGCTGGTGAACTTGCTGCCCTCCGACGAAGCCACCACGTTCACGGCGCAATAGGCCTTGGCTTCCTTGATCGACTTCTTGGACCAGTCGCCGGTGTTCACATAGTCGGCGCTGCTTTTGCCACGCAGCAGGTTCAGCGGCACGATGGCGTTCTGGCCGATGGCCCCGCCCTGCAGGAACAGCACCTTGTAGTTCTGCGGAATCGCCAGCAGGTCACGCAGCAGGCTTTCGGCCTGGGCGTGGATGGCGATGAATTCCTTGCCGCGGTGGCTCATTTCCATCACCGACATGCCGGAGCCGTGCCAGTCGAGCATTTCGGCCGAAGCCTGCCGCAGAACGGGTTCGGGAAGGGTCGCCGGGCCGGCGCTGAAATTGAATACGCGGGACATGAAAAGACTCCGTGGGATGAAAAAACAGGCGGGGTGCGCAGGCTCCATACCGCCCGCACCCAAAGCAGGCAGCATACAAGAAAGCGCGGCCGCCCCGCCGGCCCACGGTGGCCGGCAACGGCCTCAGGCCACCCGCCGGCCTCCCCGCCGCAGGCCGAACCACTGCAGCTCGGCCAGCACCAGCACGGTGAGCGCCTGCACCACCACATAGGCGGTCCCGAGCCGGGTGGGCGCGACCCAGCCACTGGCCAGCAGCACGGCGCAATCCATCGCCCACAGCAGGTTGCCCGCCACCAGCAGCCAGACCATGGCGCGCGGGAGCACCGGGCAGCGCGCCACCAGCACCACCAGCACGGCATAGCCCAGCAAAAACAGCCCGGTGGCGCCCAGCAGGTTTTCTGGCAGCCCCAGCAGGCCCGCCAGCGGCGCACCGCCGGCCAGCTGCAGCAGGCCGCTGGCAGCACAGGCGGCGGCATCGACCCACAGGACACGGTGCAGGAAATGGGGGGAAGACAAAACAGACATGGCATTCTCCGGAAGGGGTTGGCGGCGCCACACGGCCTGTGGCGCCTGGTGCCATCGTGTCGGGCCGGCCGCCGCACGTCGATAACCCGGGAGGTAATGGCCAGCACGCCGGATTCGCCCTACCATGCCCCCATGATGACCCCGCCATCCAGCCACCCGCGCACCCCGCCCCCGCCATTTGGCGAGCACCTGCGCCTGTGGCGGCAACGCCGCCGCCTGAGCCAGCTCGAACTGGCCCAGCATGCCGCCATCTCGACGCGGCACCTGAGCTTTGTGGAAACCGGCCGCTCCAGCCCCAGCCGCGAAATGGTGCTGCGGCTGTCGGAACGGCTCGACATTCCGCTGCGCGAACGCAATGCGCTGCTGGTGGCGGCCGGCTATGCGCCGATGTACCGCCAGCATGCGTTTGACGACCCGGCGCTGCAGCCCGCCCGGCAGGCGGTGGAACGGGTGCTGCAGGGCCATGCGCCCTTTCCCGCACTGGCGATCGACCGGCACTGGAACCTGGTGGCGGCCAATGCGGTGGTGCCGCTGCTGCTGGCCGGAGCCGACGCCGCGCTGCTGCGGCCGCCCGTGAATGTGCTGCGCCTGAGCCTGCACCCCCAGGGGCTGGCGCCGCAGATCGTCAACCTGGTGCAGTGGCGCGAGCACCTGTTCGAGCGCCTGCGCCAGCAGATCGCCGCCACCGGCGACGCCACACTCATTGCCCTGCTCACGGAGCTGCAGGACTACCCGGTACCGGA
>DASWYJ010000309.1:0-5724 GCA_036405035.1 Burkholderiaceae bacterium | reverse complement strand
AGGAGCCTGTTCGGCGCACCACCTGCGGCCCCCGCGCCGATTGCCCCGCCGCCGGCCCAGGAAGTGAAAAAAGACGCCCGCAGCGGCGGCCGCAGCGAGCGCCCCGGTGAACGCGGCGACCGTGAGCGGGGCGAACGCGATGGCCGCCGTGGTGGCCGTGGCCGGAGCCGCGACGCCGAGCGCGGTGGCGACCGCCCGCCCCGCGCCGAAGGTACAAGCAACAACGAGCGTGGTGACCGTGGCGAAGGCCGCCGCGGTGGCCGCAACGGCGCCGACGGAGACCGCCCGCGTGGCGACCGCCCGGAAGGCCGGGACAACAACCGCGGCGGTGAAGGCCGCTCCGAGGGCCGCGATGGCCGGCGGGGCCCGCGCGATGCCGAGAACAAGCTGGCTCCCGCTACTGAAAACGGAGCAATCAATGCAGATGTGACGCTGGCCACACCCGGTTTTGATGCACAAAACCCGGAAAACCGCGGCGAGCGCCCACCCCGTGGTGAAGGCCGCCGGGGTGGCCGGGGCCGTGGCGGACGCGACAGCGAGCCGCGCGGTGAACGCACCGAACAGGGTGACGGCGGCGCCGACCAGGCCCCCCGTGCACGCGGCGAGCGCGGTGAACGCCGGGAGCGTCCGCCGGTTGACACCGACACCACGGCCCCGTTTGCCGCGCCCACCGCGCCGCAGGACGCCGACAGCCAGCAGCCATCCGCACCGGAGGCGCTGACCGACACGCCCGCAGCCCCCCAGGCCGACGGCGCACCGCGTGAACGCCGCAGCCGCGACCGCTATGGCCGCGACCGCCGGGAACGGGGTGAGCGCAGCGAAGGCCGCGGTGGTGAACAAGCCCGCAATGAAGGCAGCGCTGCCGCATCGGCCGACACGGGCCTGGCCACTCCTCCGGCACTGGCCGACGCCGCCAGCCCGGTACTGCAGCCGCTGGCATCCGCCAGTGCTCCCGCAGCAGTGACCGAGCCGCAGGCCAGCGCCCCCGTCGCGGCGCTCCCGGTTGCCGAAACGCCTGCCGTGGTGGAACAACCCACGCCCGTAGCCGTTCCCGTGGCGCCGGTCGTCGCCGCCGCGCCTGCAGCGACCACCTACACCCTGCCGATGGATGCACTGCACCAGATCGCCCAGGGCAGCGGCCTCGAATGGGTGAACTCCAACCCCGCCAAGGTGGCCGAAGTGCGGGCCGCCATTGCTGCAGAACCGCAGCCGGTGCGCGTGCCGCGTGAGCGTCCGCCCGCAGTGGTGCTCGACGAAGGCCCGCTGGTGCTGGTGGAAACCAAGCGCGATCTGCGCAACCTGGAATTGCCGTTCGAATCCGGCACCCCGCAGCAACCGGCCGCCTGAGACAGTGGGTTCTGCACACACCAACGGCGCCTGCGGGCGCCGTTTTTCATGCGCGATGCAGAGGGCGCTACTGCAGCCAGCCGCCGCCCGGCGCCATGCCCGGCACACCCGGGGGTGGAGGCCCGGCCGGCCCGGCTGGCGCGGGTTCGGGCAAACCCACATCGCTGCGCACCCGCAGGCTTCCACCCGACTTGGCGGCAAACAGCGCACGGTCGGCACGCTCCAGCGCGGCGCCGGGTGAATCGCCGGGCTGCACTGCGGTGTAGCCCACACACAGGGCCAGCGGCCCGGCGGCGCCAGCCGCATCCGCCAATGCGCCCCGCACCCGCTCGAACGCGCTGCTGGCCGCGCCGCCATCGGGGCAGCGCAGCAACACCACGAACTCGCTGCCGGCGAGCCGGAACACCCGGTCGTAGAAGCGCAGCAGCCCCACCAGGCGCTGCCCGGTCTGTGCCAACACCGCATCGCCGGCCAGATGACCCAGCCGCGCATTGATGTGGGCAAATCCATCGATATTGACCAGACCCAGCCAGTAGTGGTCTGCTGCCGCACGGCGCCGTTCCACCGCCGGTGCCGCCGGCTCCGGCGGTGCTGGCGCGGGAGGCCCGCCGCGGGCGGCGCTGGCGAAATCGCTGGCGAACGCCTTGCGGTTGGGCAGGCCGGTCAGGCTGTCGCGGCTGCCGGCATCGAGCGCGGCCTGGCGGTGCTGCCAGGCCCGCTGCAGGCGTTCGAAATCCTGCACGATGGTGCTGGTGCCGGCCTGCGGTGCGGTCAGCACCACCACAGCCACGGTCTGCTGCGCGCTGCGCAGCGGCAGCACGCTCTGGTGCGGGGTATCGCCATTCGGTGGGCTGTGCACCGCAACGCAGTGGGTGATGCAGTCCAGGCGCGCAGGATCGGCGTCGAGCGGCGGCAATGTGCCCACATCCGCCCACAGCACCTCGGCCAGCACCGGCGCGGCGCCGGGAGCCAGCTGCAGGCGGGTGAACCAGCGCAGATCAGCGGCCTCCCCGACCGGGACATGTACCGCCACGCCCGCCGGCGCGTGCAATTCCAGCAGCGCCTGCGCCAGCGCGGTATCGAGTTCGCCGAGGCTTTCGCTGGCGGCAAGCCGGGCCACGTGGGCGATCAGGCTGGCCATGGGGCGGGTTTCAGGCGCCGGCCGCGCGCCGGTAGGCGGCGTTGGCGGCGTCGGTGTCACCGCGCTCCTCGGCCAGCAGCGCCAGCGATTTCCAGGCGCTGCGCCGCAGCTCGGCATCGCCCAGCTGCGCGACCGACTGGGACAGCAGCTGCTGCGCCTTGCCCCACAGCTGCTGCTGCAGGCAGGCCTTGCCGGCCAGGTATTGCAGGCCGGGATCGCGCGGGTTGTGCTGTACCGCCGATTCGATGCGGGCCAGCCAGGCGCTGTCCAGGCCACCGTCGGTGGCCTCGAAGCCGGCCTCCAGCACGCGGATGAGCTTCATGCGCTGGCCGTCGGCCAGGCTGTCGGGCTGCGCGGCCATGCGTTCCCAGACCGGCAGCAGCCACTGCCGAGCCAGTGCCGGCTCGCCGTGCAGCGCAAGCACGCGCCGGGCCGCATGGAAAGCCACGTCGGGCAGCAGGCGTTCGCTGGTTTCCAGCTGCTCCCAGGCGTCGCGCAGCTGGGCCATGTCGTGGGCGCTGCCCAGTTGTTCCATTGCCAGGCCGCGCACGATGCTTTGCGCCGCTGCGGGCGAGAAGGCGCGGTGCTTGGCCAGCAGGCGTGCGGTTTCCAGCGCCTGCGGCGTGCGGCGGGCCAGCCGGGCGGCTTTCAGGCGAATGCGCAGCGCCAGCGTGCGCCGCGCCGCGCCCTGCGGCAGCTTGTCCAGCCACTCGAGCGCGGCATCGGCATCGCGCTGCACCAGTGCCCAGCGGGCGGCACTCAGTGTGGCGGCCTCACGGGTTTCCTGCGCGGTGCGGGTGGCGCTGGCATCCAGCGCCTGCTGCAGGTGGTGGTCGCGGGTGGCGGGGTCCTGCAGCGACTGTGCGCATTCGGCCGTCACGAGGTGGGCAATGGCGCGCAACTGGTCGGTGTGGGGCACGCCGGCGCCGGCCTTGTCGAGCGCGGTGGACTGGTCGAGCGCGGCCTGGGCCAGCTTGCGGGCCCGGATGAAGCGGCCGGCCAGCAGGTGCGACAGGCTGTCGAGCAGCGCGAGGTGCATCGCCCGCTCCTTCTGCTGGGTGCGCCAGCGCTGCGCCTGGCGCGGCAGGTCGAGCAGCGCAGCCAGGCCGCGCGACGCCGAATAGAACAGCACGAACGAGCCGAGCAGGAGCAGCAGCACCAGGTTCAGCGACAGATCGACCCGCCAGGGCGGCCAGAACACGGTGACCGTGCTCTGGTTGTTGCCGGCAAACAGCGCAATCGCCGCGGCAACACCGAACAGGGCCAGCAACCAGAGGGCGGCGCGCATCTCAGCGTCCGGCCGCCGCGGTGGCCAGCGCGGCAAGCGTATCGTCGATCCGTGGCAGCGTGGTGGTTTTCATCTGCGCCTGCACCTGCGTCAGCAGCGCGATGGCCGACTGGGTCTTGCGCGAACCGGGGTCGCAGTATTTGCGCAGCGCCTGCCCGACCGCATTCAGGTCGAGCTGCGACAGGTCGGTCTGCCGGGCCAGCAGGCCCAGCCGCGCGTTGAGCAGCTTGAGCTTGAGATTCTCGCGCAGGAAAAACGCCTGCTCGGGTGCCAGCAGCACGCTCTCGGGTTCTTCGATGCGGCTGACCCGCAGCAGGCCGCGTGCTTCTTCGGCCACCACCCGCAGCCCGCGCTGCCACCAAGCTTCGGCCGGTGCCGGCACTGCGCTGCGGCCGTTCGCGGCGGCGGCAGCCACACTCACGGCGTTGGCCAGCGGCACGTCGTCGACAAGCCGGGTCAGGTCGTCGAGCTTGATGAGCAGGCTGGGAAGATCGGTCACCGTGGCGGCCTTGACGCGCTCGAGGTCGCGCTGCCGCGCGCGCTGCAGCGGCGTGAGCCGCGGCTGGGCGGCGCGGGCAATGCGCTGGTCGGCGGTTTTCAGCGTCAGCAGCAGTGGCTCGACGCTGCCGGTGACCTGGGCCTGCTGCTGTGCCAGCCGGATCGACGACTCGATATCGACCACCAGGTTTTCGTCCCGGGAGCGCGACAGGCTCTGCATCAGTTCCTCGAGCTGCGAGCGCTGCAGCGCCACTTCGCTGAGCCGGGCCTCGGACACGGCCAGCTTGGCCGCCGTCTCGCGGGCCAGGTCCTGCGCGCCCTTGGCCAGCGCGCGGGCTTCGACGGCCTGGCTGCCGCTGTCGGCGCTGCGCCGGGCCAGTTCTTCCTGGATATGGTTCAATTTTTGCCACAAAAGGCCACTGGCCAGCGCCGTTGCTAGCATTACCGCTACAATAAGAATAGCAACCCAGCGCGGCAGCGCCACCGCACCAGCGCGGGCGGGCGGCGCAGGCAGGGCCGCGGCCTGCGAAGCGGCCGGCGCGGCCGGGCTGTCGTCGGGGGGCATGACACTCATCGAATCGATTCTATCGAGGCCACCACCGCGTCCAGTGCCGGCCGTGACGTGCAAACAACACCAAAACCGGCGGCACGCGCCGCATCGGCAATGCGCGGATGGGTGGCCACGGCCCGGGCATGGGCCCAGGAGCCCGGCGCCAGGCCCTGCAGATGGCCCACGGCCTCGGAACTGCTGAACAGCCAGATGGCGCCCTGCCGGGCCTGTTGCGCCAGCGCGTGTTCGGCAGCGCTCCACACCGGCGCCTGCCGCGCATAGGCGGCGACGGTGTCCACCACCACGCCACACGCCGCCAGCCGGCCGGCCAGCCAGTCACGCCCGGCGGGCTGGCCGTCGGCACCACTGCCGCGCACCACCAGCACCTGCTGGCCGGCACGCAGGCCGGGCGACACCAGCGGCCACAGGGTTTCGGAATCGAATTGCGCCGCATCGGCCGGCGGCGAAACCACGGCCTGCGCGGGCACGCCGGCATCCACCAGGGCCTGCGCGGTGCCCGGGCCGGGCGCCCAGCAGTGCGGCAGTGTGCCGCTGGCCCAGGGCCAGGGCACCGTGGCCGGGCGGGCGGCAAAAAAATGCTGGACGGCATTGGCGCTGACGAACATCAGCGCGGCGCGGCCCGCCAGCTGCTGCCAGGCCGCCTGCAGGCGTTCGCGGGCCTCGGCGCTGCGGACCGGGGCAATGGCGATCAGCGGCAGGGCTGCTGCATCAAAGCCCTGGCGGGCCAGCCCCGCAACCCAGCGGTCGGCCTCGGGCTGCGGGCGGGTCACGATCACGCGCATGCGGACCCCGGCTGCGAATGCCGCGCGCGGGAGCGCATCTCAGGGTGCGCCGGCGGCGCGCAGCTGCGCAGCCACCTGCGCGCCCAGCGCAGCGGCC
>DASWYJ010000308.1:0-7852 GCA_036405035.1 Burkholderiaceae bacterium | reverse complement strand
GGCGAGATTTCGGTTGGGTGCTCACAAATGAAAGTGGGCTGCCAGAGCTTGTCTTCCACCGTCTCCTCGAAGTACAGCACCTGCAGCTTGGGCAGGCTTTGCGCCGAGAGCCTGTGCTTTTCTTCGGTGAAGCCGAGCTTGCGCAGCGCGTGGATCAGCCAGGCCGCATCGTCCACGTGGGTGCCGGCCTCGGTGTGCTTCACGATGGCGTCGCGGATGGTCAGGCGCTCGAAGGGCGCGGCCAGGTCCACCGGCTTGCCGGCATAGCTCAGCTGCAGGGTGCCCACGGCCTTGTGGGCGGCATCGCGGATCAGCGCCTCGGTGAAGTCCATCAGGTCGCGGTAGTTCCAGTACGCCGCGTAGAACTCCATCATCGTGAACTCGGGGTTGTGGCGGACCGAGATGCCTTCGTTGCGGAAATTGCGGTTGATCTCGAACACCCGCTCGAAGCCGCCGACGATCAGCCGCTTGAGGTACAGCTCGGGCGCGATGCGCAGGAACATCTGCTGGTCGAGCGCATTGTGGTGGGTGGTGAAGGGCCGAGCGTTGGCGCCGCCGGGAATGGGGTGCAGCATGGGCGTTTCCACTTCCAGGAAACCGTGGTCCACCATGAACTGGCGGATCGAGCTCACGGCCTTGCTGCGGGCGGCAAAGCGGGTGCGGGCGGCTTCGTCGGTGATCAGGTCCACGTAGCGCTGGCGGTACTTCACTTCCTGGTCGGCTACACCGTGGAACTTGTCGGGCAGCGGGTACAGGCTCTTGGTGAGCAGGCGGATGCGGGTGGCGTGCACGCTCAGCTCGCCGGTGCGGGTGCGGAACAGCGTGCCCTCACAGGCCACGATGTCGCCCAGATCCCAATGCTTGAAGGCGGCGTAGTCGGCTTCGCCCACGGAGTCGCGGGTCACGTAGATCTGGATGCGGCCAGTGGCGTCCTGCAGCGTGGCGAAGCTGGCCTTGCCCATCACCCGCTTGAGCATCATGCGGCCGGCTACCGAGGCCGTGTTGGCGGCACTTTCCAGCTGCGCGGCGTCGGCGGCTTCATGCCGAGCCAGCAGGGGGGCGGCGCGGTCGGCGGGCTTGAAGTCGTTGGGGAATGCGATGCCGGCCGCGCGCACCGCCTTGAGTTTTTCGCGCCGCTCGGCAATCAGCTGGTTTTCGTCGGCGGGGGAGGCGGCAGCGGCTTGGGTTTCGGACATGGTTTCTGGTGGAGAAGGGGCGGGCGATGCGCCGGCCCAACCCGCCATTTTAGGTTCAGTGGATCACGCCGTCGCCGCGCAGCACCTTGCTGGCGGTTTTCCAGAGGATCAGCAGATCCATCTGCAGCGACTGGTGCTGCAGGTAGTGGGCATCGAGCGCCACCTTGGCGTCCGGTGGCAGCTCGTCACGCCCATGGATCTGCGCCCAGCCGGTCAGGCCCGGCAGGATGCGGTGCACGCCGGCCGCAGTGCGTTGGGCAATCAGGTCATGCTGGTTGAACAAGGCCGGGCGGGGGCCGACCAGGCTCATGTCGCCCCGCAGGATGCTCCACAACTGGGGCAATTCGTCGAGGCTGCTCTTGCGCAGGAAGGGGCCTATCGGGGTGAGCCAGGCCTGCGGGTTGGCGAGCAGGTGTGTTGCCACCTCCGGTGTGTCGATGCGCATGCTGCGGAACTTGGGCATGCGGAAGAGGGCGTTGTTGCGGCCAACGCGGTCGGACCAGTAGAGAACCGGGCCGGGTGAGGTGAGTCTGACGAGCAGAGCGACCAGCAGGATGGGTGCCGCCAGCACACACAGCGCAACCAGTGCAATGCCGATGTCGAGTGCGCGTTTGGTCATGGCTGCATGGCGTCGAGCGCGCTGGCGATACCAGCATCGACAGTATGCGGAGGGGCCCAGTCCAGAACGGTCCGTGCCTTGGTGATATCCACTTGCAGTGAAGCGCAGAGCTTGTCGATCATGTCTTCCTTGCGCAATACCCATCCCCCCCAACGCAGCAAGCCCGGGGGTATGGGCAGGAGCGGGGCGGCCGCCCGGCCACGCGCGAGCAAGCCCCTGCGGATGTGTTGCAGCAAGTCGGTGGTGGACAGGTCATCGCCGTCCGATACCAGAAAGGCCTGGTTCGCGGCGTGGGGATGGGCCATGCAGAGCCGGATGAAATCCAGCAGATTGCCGAGAGAAACCAGGCTTCGCCGGTTGTGCAGCCCGCCCAGCGGCAGCGGAAATCCGCTGGCTACGGCGCGCAACAGCCGGCCAAAGTTGCCCGGGGCTGCCGGACCATACACCAGTGGTGGCCGAATGATCACGTATTGCATGCCGTGGGGCTGAATGCGTGCTACGGCTTCTTCGGCCAACCGCTTGCTGACCGCGTACGGCTCGGCCGGGGCGAGTGCGTCGCTTTCCCGGTATGGCGTTCCAAAGGTCTGGTTGCCGTGGACGCCGACCGAACTGATGTGCACGAAGCGGGAGACGCCGGCCTGCCGGCTGGCTTCCAGCAGTGATTGGGTGACGAGAAGATTTTCCTCATAGCGGGCCACATTGTCGTTGCGCACGGTTTGGTGGGCGCGGGCTGCGAGATGGACGACGACGTCCACCTCATGCAGTGCAGCGGCAAGGATTTCATCGTTTGCGTACCGCTGCAATTGGAGCGTGTGTACGCCGGCAAGAGACAGCAATCCACGGGAAGTGGCGCGCACGCCAAATCCCTGCTGCACCAGATAGGCTGCGAGCGCCCGGCCGATGAAGCCCCCGGCGCCGGTGATCAGAACCCGTTGCACCATCGCTCCTTCAATTCTTGTGGCCCACCAGAAAAATGAAAGCCAGCGCCACGCAATCCACCCACCGCCTGCGCATGTGGCGTACGTGGGTTGCCAGCACGAACCGGTCGATCCAGCCAAGCCGTTGCAGGCGCACCATGGTGGGCTGCGCCTGTGCATCACACAGCGTGGCAATACGCAGCACCTGGGCGCGGTACCAGCCATTCCGCAGCATGCGCCACCGCACTATTTTCCCCCGCAAGCCGGCGTTGGCACCCAGCGCATTGCTGCTGTGTTGCCGGTAGCGCAGGCTTGGCCATGGATCTGTCCACCAGCGGTATCCGTTGGTGCGTGCCCATGCATAGATCATCCAGTCATGAAAATCGACACTCACCAGGTCGGGCATCCGGACGGCTACGAAATTGGCCAGGGCATGGGCCATGCCGTCTGCCATGACATACGTGCAACCGGGACCTGCAGATTCGAAAAAATGGTTCAGGCTTCCGGGTGCCTGATCCTTGCGGACCAGGGCTTCCCTGCCATCCGGCCAGAAGGCGGTGACATTTGTGGATATGGCTGCGACCTGGCGCTCCCTGATGGCTTGCACAGCCCGCATCAGCTTCTGGGGATGCCAGACATCATCCTGGTCTGCCAAGGCCAGGAAATCAAATGTGCAGCCCTGCGCAAGACGGATCAGGAAGAAGAAATTGGCCGCTGCCGAGCCATGCCTTCCCTGCGAGACGATGGTCACCCGGGGATCGCCCGCATACCGGCCCAGAATGTCCAGCGTGCCGTCGCTGGACATGTCGTCACTGACCAGTACCTTCACGGACACAGCCTCCTGGTCCAGAATGCTCTGCAGCTGCTCGGCAATCCACCGGCTTCCATTGAATGTGGCCAGAAGAACCAGGACCTGTGGGGCGCTGGCCGGCGAGTGCCCGCGCGTCATGGCGTGGCACCTGCAGGGGGGGTGGTCCGGTGCTGCACAATGGTTTGATATACCCGCTCGATTGCCTCCTGGTGGCGCTGTTCCGGGGTCTTGCCGCCGGAAAGTCGCGCTTCCATCTGTGCTGTGTGGTTCTTCCAGCTATCGAGAATCTGGCTACCGGAACTGGCGCGGTAAACAGGCGCCGCATCATCGCGGGTCATGGCGGGGCGGAATGCCCCTTCCACGTCGATCTGTACGCTCGCCATGCCAAGGCTGGCGGCTTCGTGCAGTACTGTGGATGAATAGCCAACGCAGATGTCGGCGTTGGCGAGGCTCTCTTCCAGCGGTGTTGTTTCCAGCGCCGAAAATCCATAGGCAGCGGCTAGATGGCGTTCGCAGGGGTGTGGGCGGAAAATGACCCGTGCTCCACATGCGACAAGCTCGGATTCCAGCTGCCGCAGCCGTGCAAGGTATTGTTTGTCAAATGCGGGGTCACATTGATGCCAGCCTTCCCCCAGCAACTTGACGGTGGGGATGGATGAAATGGATTCCTTCCTGCGTATGTTCAGCAGGAAAAAATCGGGTTCAATGCACAGTGTTGATTGCGGCGCTGCGGCCGCAATCAGCGCACCATCCAGCCTGGAGCGCGCAACGTTGATGTCGGAATGGCTCCCATCCATTTCGGTGATGCGACCATGTTGGTGAAAAATCCCATGTTGCAGGCATACCGTGGAAAAGCCCTGTCGCCGTGCGGCAAACACGCAGGCACGGGCAAAGGGCAATGCGTCTGAATGGTGGATGAGAACACCTTGCTGGATACGGAGAAGCCGAAACCAGCATTGAACAAGGGCTATGGCTGCATGTCCAACTGCTTCGCGTGCGCGGGCGGGCAACAGCAGGGCTATTGCCACCATCACGTAGACCGGTGATGCGGGAATGTACAGCCCGCCGTTCTGCCAGGCCGTCACGGCCATGGTGGGTGGACCAATGTAGGCCACTGCGTCCTGCCGCACCCTGGCGACGAGACCCGGTGAGAACTGTGACAGGAGCAGGGTGCGCATTGCGGGCGGGTGTGTGATTTGCGCACGCACGATTGCCAGGGCCATCCACAGCAGGTCAACTGGCAAAACGAGCAGCAGCAGAACAGCACGCCGCAAATACGAGTTCCTGGCAAACCGGAAGAAGACCGTTCCTGCCTCGCCTGGTTCACGGTGAAGAATGTAGGAAAAGAGGGACGGCATATCAGGCGGGTGCAGGGCGAAGCCGGTGTGCAAACCAGGTTTTCAGTGCCGCATGCAATGCGGTTGCCGCCAGCACGCCCACTGCGACGAGCCACGATGCCTGCAACTGCAATGCGCATGCGGCACACACTGCAAATGGCACCAGTCCGGCGATATGGATGCCGTAGATGGCTTTGTCCTTTCCCCACGCATACAGCACGCTGTGGGCGCCCATCGAATAGGCGTAAACCGTGTAGGCCGCCAGCAGGATGAATCCGATTTCTTTGGACTCTCCAAATGCAGGCTTCCCTACGAGCAGAACCACGTCATCAATAAAAATTCCATACAGGAGAAGCGCTGCCACGCCGAACGCCAGCGCCCACAGGCGCATGCGGTGGGCGTGGCCGTGGCCGTTGTGTGCTCCGTGCTGGGCGGCAGCGGTGATCAGCTGTGGGGAAAGGCGGGCGAGAATTCCCGCGTCCAGTAGCGCGAGGTATGCTGAAGCGATGGCCACGAAGAAGCCATAGATGCCGACAACCGCTGGCCCCAATGCCCACTCGACAGCCAGGCGGTCCAGCGAAAAAATGGCACGCAGTGCCAAGGTTCCCAGCAAAATTCCGGGCAGGCATTGCCAGGCTTTCCGGAAGAATGCGGGGGGCACCATGGATGCGCGTATCTGGGAGATGGAAACCGGAAGATGGGCGATACCAAACAGTGTTGCGGTCAGGAGCCCGGCGGCCCACATGGGACAGATGTAGGCAAATGGCAAATCTTGGAGGCTGGCGTAGCCCATCAGTGGAAGCATCCATCCTGCGGACTTGAGGAAGTTGACCACATTGGCCGTGCTGGGTTTACCGCAGGCAATGAGCACCCGCACCAACTCGGCCGCCAGCGTTTCACCAATAATGATCAAGGGCAGGAGCAGCAGCAGCCCGTCAGTCAGCGTGTCCTGGGCCACCAGCCAGCCGACGACTCCCGCGACTGCAAGCGAAAAGCTGAGGAACAGGGTTTGCGCCTTCAGCGTGGATTCCAGCGAGATTCTTCCGGACAGGTATTCCCGATGGGCATACGCATAAAAATCGGCGCTGCCGACATAGATGAGAAATGCACTGGTGGCGCTGATGTACGTATAGATGCCAAATTCTTCAAGAGAAAGGATTCTGGCAAGAAAAAAAGTGAAGATGGCCCGAATGAGGATTGACGCACCGCGTACCGATACGTCAAAGATCACAGCGAGATTCACGCCAGCAAATCCCACGACAGCGGCGTGCCTGCCGGTGCATCGCGGTTGATGCGTTTGCCGAGCACCGTGTCGTAGTGTTTTGGGGGCAGGCCAAAGCCGGGCCGCACGATGCGCAGGTTAGCGGCGGTGAGCACCTCGCCGGCCTTGATGTCCTGCGCGATATACAGTGTTCGCCGGAATAGTTTGGATTTTTCTTCGGCGGCCGTGCCTCCGTAGGTGATGCGGCCCAGGCCTTGCCATGCGCGCTCGGTCTCGGTACGCAACTGGCGGAATTCTTCCGGCTCCAGTGAAAAAGTTGAATCAACCCCGCCGTCGGTGCGCCGCAGTGTGAAGTGCTTTTCAATCACCGTCGCACCCAGTGCCACCGCTGCCACAGATACGCCGCAACCCATGGTGTGATCCGACAGGCCAACTTCACAACCAAAGGTGTCGCGCAGGTTGGGTATCGTCCGCAGGTGCGTATTTTCCGGTGTGGCCGGATAGGTGCTGGTGCATTTCAGCAACACCAGGTGCTGGCAGCCGGCGGCTTGCGCGGTGCGCACCGCTTCATCGATTTCTGCCACGCTGGCCATGCCGGTGGAGATGATCATCGGTTTGCCGGTGCGCGCGACCCTGCGGATCAGCGGCAGGTCGGTGTTCTCGAAGGATGCAATCTTGTAAGCCGGTACGCCCAGTGATTCGAGGAAGTCGACCGCCGTGTCATCGAAGGGGCTGCTGAAGCAGTGCAGGCCGCGCTCCTTTGCGCGTGCCATGATGGGTGCGTGCCATTCCCAAGGCGTGTGCGCTTCCCGGTACAGCTCGTACAGCTGCCGGCCGGCCCACAGGCTGTTGGCATCGTCGATCACAAAGCCCGGCGCCCGCACGTTCAACGTCATCGTGTCGGCCGTGTAGGTCTGCAGCTTGATGGCGTCGGCCCCCGACGCCGCGGCCGCGTCGACGATCTCCAGCGCGCGTGCCAACGACTGGTTGTGGTTGCCGGACATTTCGGCAATCAGGTAGGGGCGTTGCCCAGGGCCGATCTCGCGGTCAAGGATCTTCATGGCGTGTTGTCAAAAGGGGTGGGCACCGGCGCGATGGCTTTCAGGTATCGCTGCGGCCCTCCATCGTAGCCGCAGGCCTCAAACAGGCGCTGAGAGGCGGTGTTGCCCGGCAGCACCTGGGCCACCAGTTGGCCACTGGCCTGGATTTGGCCACGCAGGGCCTGTTCGCCAGCCAAGAGCAAATGGGGGCCCAGGCCCAGGCTGTGCAGGTCGGGGTCGAGGTACAACGACACCTCCCAATCTCGGTTGTCGGCCTGGTCAAAACGGATGCTGCCCACCTGCAAAGCGCCCACCTCGGCCACCCACAGGCAGCGGTTGTCTGCGGCAATCACCCGCTGCAGCCAGGCCTGGTGGGCAGAAAAGTCGATGGCCTCTGCGTTGCCCGACACCGCGCGGGTGGCTGGATGGTTGCGCCAGTCGTGCAAGCGTGTGGCGTCCGCCATGGTCGCCGGCCGAAGCCGCAAGCGATCACCCAACAGGCGAAGCGCCACCCGCTGCGCGCCCCGCCCGTCCACCAGTGCGGCTGCATGTTCACCCAGACTCTGGCGGGCGGCGGTGTCGTTGAGCAAACAGGCCAGCGCGTTGGACAGTGCGGGCAAATCATCAGGGGCCGCAGCCTCGTCCAGCCGCGCAGCGCACAATGCGCCCATCCGGTCCAGCGCCGGTACCACCACGGCTTGGTTATCGGC
>DASWYJ010000307.1:0-4176 GCA_036405035.1 Burkholderiaceae bacterium | reverse complement strand
GGTTCGGCGGCGGCTTCGAGGCAGCGCGCCAGCAGCAGCTGCAGCACCACCGGGCCACCGTGGGCCTGCAGTTCCAGCACGTCTTCGCCGGTGTAGGAGTGGGGGGCCGGGAAGAACAGCGCCAGGCCCTGGTCGATGGCTGCGCCCTGGGCGTCGCGCAGCGGCAGGTAGGTGGCCTCGCGCGGGCGCAGCGCCCGGCCACACAGCGCCTCCACCAGCCCCGCCAGGCCCGGGCCCGAGACCCGCACGATGCCCACCGCGCCCCGACCGGGGGCGGTGGCGATGGCAACGATGGGGGGCTGGTGGAGCGGCGGCATCATGGGGCTATCTTGCAACAAAAAGGCCGCCAGCCCGGGGGAGCTGGCGGCCTGCGGGGTACGCGGCGGCGTTTACTTGCCGTTGTTGCGGAACAGGTTCAGCGGGTTGGTCGGCTTGTGCAGCACGCCCAGCTTCTTGTTGATGAACCACTGCTGCGCAATCGACAGCACGTTGTTGGTGATCCAGTACAGCACCAGGCCGGCCGGGAAGAAGAAGAACATCACGCTGAAAGCCAGCGGCATGATCCACATCATCTTGGCCTGCAGCGGATCGGGCGGCGTCGGGTTGAGCCAGGTCTGCAGCAGCGTGGTCAGGGTCATGACCACCGGCAGGATGAAGAAGGGGTCGGGCGAGGCCAGGTCGCGGATCCAGCCGATCCACGGCGCATTGCGCATCTCGACCGAGCTAAGCAGCACCCAATAGAGCGCGATGAACACCGGGATCTGGATGAGGATGGGGAAACAGCCGCCCATCGGGTTGACCTTTTCCTCGCGGTAGATCCGCATCATCTCCTGCTGCATTTCCTGCGGCTTGTTCTTCAGGCGCTCGCGCATTTCGGTGATGCGTGGCGTAACCGCCTTCATCTTGGCCATGCTGCGGTAGGCCTGCGCGTTGAGCCAGTAGAACGCCGCCTTCAGCAACACCACCAGCGCCACGATGGACCAGCCCCAGTTGCCGAGGAAGGTGTTGATCTGGAACAGCAGCCAGTACAGCGGCTTGGCGAGGATGGTCAGCCAGCCGTAGTCCTTGACCAGCTCCAGGCCGGGCGCCAGCGCCTCGAGCGTCTTTTCTTCCTGCGGCCCGACGAACAGGCGCGACTCCACGGCCTTGCTGGCACCGGGGGCAATGCTGTCCTGCGGCGCCAGCATGCCCACGGCATACAGGTTGGTGTCGACCTTGCGGGCGAACATCTCGCGCGGGATACCCTCGCCCAGCAGCCAGGCGCTGGCAAAGTAATGCTGCACCATGGCCACATAGCCGTTGGGCGACTGCTTGTCGAAATCGGCCTTGCCCTTTTCGATGTCGGCGAAGTCGAGCTTGTGGAATTTCTTCGCGTCGGTGTAGATGGCCGGGCCGGTGAAGGTGAAGTAGAACGACGATTCACCCGGCGGCTTGTTGCCGTCGCGCACCAGCTGCAGGTAGAGCTGCGGCGCCACCGGCGCGCTGCCGGTGTTGACGATCTCGTGCTTCACCGCGATGTCGTAGGCACCGCGGCGCAGCGTGTAGGTCTTGGCCAGCTTCACGCCGCCCACATCGGGCGATTCGAAGCGCAGCACCAGCTCGCTGGCACCGTCTTTCAGCGTGCGCTCGCCCGGCACCAGCGCCATGACGGTCTTGTGTGTGGGGAAACTGCCGCCCGCCGTACCCGCTACCAAGCCGGTCTGCGCCAGGTACACGCGGTCCTTGCTTTCGTCGAACAGCACCACGTTGTGCCCGCGGTTGATCGAGTCCACATGGCGCAGCAGTTCGCTGTGCACCAGCGTGCCGCCTTCGGTGTCAAAGGTGAGCTTCAGCACATCGGTGGTGATCTCCACCTTCTCGCGTGCGGCGGCGGGCGCCGGAGCGGCCGAGGGCACTGCGGCAGCAGCAGTGGTGGCAGCACCCGGCACGCCGGCGGCGCCCGTTGCCACGGGCAGCGCGGCACTGGCCGGGCCGGAAGCAGCGCCTGCGGCCGCCTGCTTGGGCGGCGACGGGAAGAAGGTGGCCTTGTTGCCGTTGTGCAGTTGCCATTGGTCCCACAGCAGCACGATGGAAAAGCCAAAGATCACCCACAGGATGGTGCGGCGGATATCGTTCATGAAGACTTCTTTGCAGAAAGAGGGGCGAACAGCCGGGAAAAAAGGCGAGGCGCGTCGGCGGGCACGGGATCATGGCCACCGGCGCACCAGGGCTGGCAGCGTACCAGCCGGCGTGCCGTGAGGTAGCTGCCGGCAGCGGCGCCGTGCAGCTGCAGCGCGTCCAGCGCATAGGCCGAGCAGCTGGGGGTGAAACGGCAGGCGCTGCCCAGCGCGGGGCTAAGCAACAAGCGGTAGGCCTTGACGAGGGTCACCAGCAGCGCGCGCATCATGCGGCATACCCCGCAAACAGCTGGCGCAGCTCGACCCGCACCGCGTCTTTCAACGCGGTGGAGGTGGCACTGGGAAATTCGGTGCGGCTGAAGGCGCTGCGCAGGCGCACCACATGGGCGCCGCCGCCCAGGCGTGCGGCAAACTCGGACGCCACGCCATAGATCTGGCGCCGCACGGCATTGCGTGTGACGGCCCGCTTGGCCCAGCGCTTGGGAATCAATGCACCCAGCCAGGCCCCATCGGCCTCGGGTACCCCGGGGTTGCCGGGAAAAAGCGATTCCCGCATGGCTTGTGACACCGCCTTGCGGTGCAGCACGAAATGCGCCGTGCGCGCAACGGTCATCCCGTCCATGACGGACTGGAACTGTGCGCGCGAGGTCAGCCGCTGCACCGCTGGAACACCAGCGGTGTTCAGGCAGCCAGGCGCTTGCGGCCCTTGGCGCGGCGTGCGTTGATCACGGCACGGCCGCCGCGGGTCTTCATGCGGACCAGGAAGCCGTGGGTGCGGGCGCGGCGGATTTTCGAAGGTTGGTAGGTGCGTTTCATGATGGATCCTGAAGGTGCATCCCTGCTCCAGGCCCGGCACGGCGCACGCTGTGTGCAACCAGGGATGCCGGGACAGGGCTTGTCTGCAATGGTCCGGCAAGTGGCCGCCAGCCAGTCTTTGCAGACCGCCGCGGGCGCTTGCCAACCGGCGTGCAGGCAGGCGGCTGTTCAGGGAAACCCGTGATTATCGCAAAAATCCGGGGCGGCCGGCAAGCGCTTTGCGCAGAAGCCAGCAAATCCGTGTCTGCAACCCGGGGCTTTCGCCAAGTGTGGATAACTTGTTCGCCAACTACAATGCGGCAGGCTCAAAACCACAACTATCCACAATGCCAGATCATATTTATGGGTGAGGGAAAGTCGCACGGCGCAGGGCCGGGACTGTGGCAGGCCTGCGTGGACCAGCTTGCGCAGGAACTGCCCGAACAACAATTCAACACCTGGATCCGGCCGCTCGTAGCCGAGGTCGCCGAAGACCTGTCCCGGGTCACGGTGCTGGTGGCCAACCGCTTCAAGCTCGATTGGGTGCGGGCCCAGTATGCCGGCCGCATTGCCGCCATGCTGGAAAAGTTTTCCGGCCAGCCCGTTCCACTAGAGTTAGCGCTTGCTCCGCGTGAAGAAAAGGTGCGGCCTGCATTTGTTCCACCCCAGCTGAATGAGGAAGTGCTGCTGGAGCCGGCTGGCCTGGCGGCTGGCGAAGACCCTTCCGGCAACGGTTTCAAGACCCGGCTCAACACCGCACTGACCTTTGACAGCCTGGTCGAGGGTACGGCCAACCGCATGGCGCGGGCCGCGGCGATGCATGTTTCGGGCATGCCGGGACATCTGTACAACCCGTTGTTCATCTACGGCGGAGTGGGCCTGGGCAAAACCCACCTGGTGCATGCGGTGGGCAACCGGCTGCTGGCCGACAAGCCGGGATCGAAAGTTCTCTACATCCATGCCGAGCAGTTCGTGTCGGATGTGGTTAAGGCCTACCAGCGCAAGACTTTCGACGAATTCAAGCAGCGTTACCACTCGCTCGATCTGCTGCTGATCGACGACGTGCAGTTCTTCGCCAACAAGGAACGCACGCAGGAAGAGTTCTTCAATGCCTTCGAGGCGTTGCTGGCCCGCAAGTCGCACATCGTGATGACCAGCGACACCTATCCCAAGGGCCTGGCCGATATCCATGAGCGGCTGGTGTCGCGCTTCGACTCCGGCCTGACGGTGGCGATCGAGCCGCCGGAGCTGGAGATGCGGGTGG
>DASWYJ010000306.1:0-9565 GCA_036405035.1 Burkholderiaceae bacterium | reverse complement strand
CCCCAAAAGAAAACCGCCAGGGCCTTGTGGGCCTCTGGCGGCGGTGGCTGCCTGCGGTGCGGCGGACCGTCAGCCGCGCGCGGCCCGCAGTTTGAGCGAGAACTCGCGCAGCGCGGCGATGCCGCTGTCTTCGGCCCGATGGCACCAGGCCTGCAGGTCGCTGGCCAGCTGCTCGCGCGAATGCGAGGTGTTGAGCCACAGCTGGCGCAGTTCCTCGCGCATGGTCACCATCTTGTCGAGCACCGGATGGGCGGCGCGGGCCTGGGCCAGCTGCGGACGGGCCTGGGCCGGCACCTTGTCGTCGTCGCGGTGCATCCAGCGCTTGGCGGCATTGAGCACCGAAATATCGGCCTTTTTGGCCTTGAGCAGTTCGATCTCGGCCTTGCATGCGCGGCGCAGGTCGCTGGCATAGCCCGCCATGACTTCGTAGCGGTTGGCGATCAGTGCCTCGAGGGTCTTTTCGTCGGCTACGGGCTGGATGTCACCCAGCTGCATCTTCGGTGGCACCTTCTTGACCGTGGCCCAGCCGATTTTCTCCATCAGCGAGATGTAGAACCAGCCGATGTCGAACTCGTATTTCTTGATCGAGAACTTGGCCGACGTGGGGTAGGTGTGGTGGTTGTTGTGCAACTCCTCGCCGCCGATGATGATGCCCCAGAACGACACGTTGGTGCTGGCATCGGGCGACTCGAAATTGCGGTAGCCCCAGTAGTGGCCAATGCCGTTAATCACGCCGGTGGCCATGACGGGAATCCACGACATCTGCACGGCCCACACGGCCAGGCCGATGGCACCGAACAGCGCCAGGTTGAGCACCAGCATCAGGCCGACGCCTTGCCAGCTGTAGCGGGTATAGAGGTTGCGCTCGAGCCAGTCGTCGGGCGTGCCCGAGCCGTACTTGACCATGGTTTCCGCATTCTTCGACTCGGCGCGGTACAGCTCCACGCCTTCGAGAAGCAGCTTTTTCAGGCCGCGGGTCTGCGGACTGTGGGGATCTTCCTCGGTGTCGACCTTGGCGTGGTGCTTGCGGTGGATGGCGACGAATTCCTTGGTCACCATGCCGGTGCCGATCCACATCCAGAAACGGAAGAAATGGAACGGCACGGGGCCCAGCGTGAGCGCACGGTGGGACTGGGAGCGGTGCAGGAAGATCGTCACGCCCGCGATGGTGATGTGCGTGGTCACCAGCGTATACAGCACGATTTGCCACCAGCTCAGGTCCCATAGCCCGTGCGCAAGCCAGTCAATCGTGGCGTTCAGCACGGTCCAGTCGGGTAACAGCATAGATAACCTTTACAGCAAGGAACCCCGGCGCGCGGGGCAGTCAAGTATTTTAGGGTTTTCACCCCGAAATGTCACTGAATTGCAACAGAGGAATTGCGGCCATTGGGGGCCGACCGGCTGCGAGGCGCCGGCAAGGACTAATTCCGGGTCCAGATGGCGGCAAAAAAGCCGTCCGTTCCGTGTTTGTGGGGCCAGAGCCGCAGGTATTCGCCCCCCGTGGGGCCTGCGCACAGGTCCGCAGCCCCTTCCACCTTCAGATTGGACAGGATTGTGGCCGTTTCAAGTGGTGCGAACTCTCTATTGGCGGCGGTGAAGGCGGCGGCGATGGCCTCGTTTTCGTCGGTCAGGAGGCTGCAAGTGGCATACACCAGCCGGCCGCCGGGCTTGAGCAGGCGGGCGGCGCTTTGCAGGATGGTGGCCTGCAGCGCGGCGTATTCGGCCACGGTTTTCAGTGACTGGCGCCATTTCAGATCGGGATTGCGGCGCAAGGTGCCCAGGCCGCTGCAGGGCGCGTCGACCAGCACGCGGTCCATCTTGCCGGCCAGGCGCTTGATGCGGTCGTCCCGCTCGTGGGCAATGGCTGCGGGGTGCACGTTGGAGAGGCCGCTGCGCGCCAGCCGGGGCTTGAGCGCATCGAGCCGGTGCGCCGAGGTATCGAACGCGTAGAGCCGGCCGGTGTTGCGCATCGCTGCGCCAATGGCCAGTGTCTTGCCTCCGGCGCCGGCGCAGAAATCGGCCACCATTTCGCCGCGCTTGGCGTCGAGCAGCAGCGCCAGCAGCTGCGAGCCTTCGTCCTGCACCTCGATGGCGCCGCGCACGAAGGCATCGACCTTGGCCAGCGCCGGCTTGCCGTCGAGCCGCAGGCCCCAGGGCGAGTACGGCGTGGCGGTGGCGGGTATGTTCAGCTTTTTCAGTTCGGCCTGCACATCGGCGCGTTTGTCGCCCAGCGCATTGACGCGCAGATCCAGCCCCGCATTGCGGTTCAGGCTCTCGACCAGCGGCCAGAAGCCGTCCTGCAGCTGCGCCCGCAGCGGCTGCACCAGCCATTCGGGCAGGTTGTGGCGGTGGCGTTCCAGCAGGTCGTCGGGTTTGACGGCATCACACTGCTCCAGCCACCTTTTCTCCTGGTCGGAGAGCGCGCTTTTGACAAAATCGCGTGGGCCATAAAACCCCAGGATGGCCAGCCGCCGCTCTTTCGGCCCGCTGCCCGACGGCGCGAAATGGTCGAACAGCAGCTTCTTGCGCAGCACGGTATAGACCGTTTCGGTGAGGGTGGCCCGCTCGCGCGGGCCCAGGCCACGGTTGTCACGGAAGAACCGCGAGACCACCATGTCGGCGGGGTGTTCGAACTGGAGGGTCAGCCGGACGAGCTCGGCGCAGGCGTCAAGCAAGGCTTTAGGATGCATAGCCCCGATTGTCCCACGCACACCCTTCACCCCTGCGACTGCACCATGCCCGACGACGCCCTGCCCCCGCTGATCACCACGCCGCCCGGCCGCTACCGCCACTACAAAGGCGGTCTGTACGAGGTAGTGGGCACGGTGCGCCACAGCGAAACACTGGAGCCGCTCACGCTGTACCGCGCGCTGTACGGGGAAGGTGGCCTGTGGGTGCGGCCCGCAGCGATGTTCAACGGCGATGTGGTCCACAACGGGCACAACACGCCGCGTTTTGCGAGAATATCCGACTGAATCGGGCTCTGGCCAGCACCAAGGCTTGCAGTATTGCTATTGATTTAGAAGCAATTCAGCAATGGCCCGCGGGTAGAGGAGGTGCTCCTGCGCCAGCACCCGGGTGGCCAGCGCCTCGGCCGTGTCGCCCGGCAGCACCGGCACCACCGCCTGCGCAAGAATGGGCCCGTGGTCCAGTTCCGCCGTGACCTGGTGCACCGTGGCGCCGGCAAACCGGCAGCCAGCCTCGATGGCGCGGCGGTGTGTGTGCAGGCCGGGAAACGCCGGCAACAGCGAGGGATGGATGTTGACCAGCCGGCCCGCATAGCGCTGCACAAAGGCCGGCGTGAGCACGCGCATGAAACCGGCCAGCACCACCAGCGCCGGCTGGCCCTGCGGATCGAAGCCGTCCACGGTGGTGGCGAGCGCGGCATCGAAATCCTCGCGGCTGGCATAGGCCTGGTGGTCCACCACCTGGGTGGCTACACCCAGCTCCGCCGCACGCTGCAGGCCGGTGGCACTGGCCTTGTTGCTGATGACACCCGCGATGCGGGCGCCCAGGGTGGATTCCCAGCGGTCGCGCCGGGACGCTTCGATGATGGCTTCCATATTGGAGCCGCTGCCGGAAATCAGGATGACGATGTTCTTCATGGATAGGCGCACGGTGCCCACCGTCGCGGCAGGCCAGCCCGCCATTATCGCGGGCCGATGTCGCCACTTCGACATGCGCCACACCCCCCTGCGTGCTACAACGCCGGCTGACTGGAGACACACCGATGGACTTGGCTTTCACCCCTGAAGAGCAGGCTTTCCGCGACGAAATCCGCACCTGGGTCCGCAGCAACCTGCCGGCCGACATTTCGCAGAAGGTTTTCAACGCCCAGCGCCTGAGTCGCGACGACATGCAGCGCTGGGCCAAGATCCTCGGCAAGAAGGGCTGGCTGGGCTGGGGTTGGCCCCAGGAGTTCGGCGGCCCCGGCTGGAACGCGGTGCAGAAGCATTTGTTCGAGGAAGAATGCGCGCTGGCCGGTTCGCCCCGCGTGGTGCCCTTCGGCCCGGTGATGGTCGCTCCCGTCATCATGGCCTTTGGCAACGCCGAGCAGCAGCAGCGCTTTCTGCCCGGCATTGCCAGCGGCGAGGTCTGGTGGAGCCAGGGCTACAGCGAGCCGGGCTCGGGCTCGGACCTGGCGTCGGTCAAATGCAAGGCCGAACGCCAGGGCGACAAGTACATCGTCAACGGCCAGAAGACCTGGACCACGCTGGGCCAGTACGGCGAATGGATTTTCTGCCTGGTGCGCACCAGCAACGAAGGCAAGCCGCAAACCGGCATCAGCTTTCTGCTGATCGACATGAAAAGCCCCGGCGTCAGCGTGCGGCCCATCGTGCTGATGGACGGCGAACCCGAGGTCAACGAGGTGTGGTTCGACAACGTCGAGGTGCCCGCCCACAACCTGATTGGCGAAGAGAACAAGGGCTGGACCTACGCCAAGCATTTGCTCAGCCACGAGCGCACCAACATTGCCGACGTGAACCGCGCCAAGCGCGAACTGGAGCGCCTCAAGCGCATCGCCAAGGCTGAAGGTGTGTATGAAGACCAGCGCTTCCGCGACGAAGTGGCCAAGCTGGAGGTCGACGTGGTGGCGCTGGAAATGCTGGTGCTGCGCGTGCTGAGCGCCGAGAAATCGGGCAAACAAAGCCTGGACATCGCCGGTCTGCTGAAGATCCGCGGAAGCGAAATCCAGCAGCGCTACACCGAGCTGATGATGCTGGCGGCGGGGCCATCCAGCCTGCCCTTCATTTACGAGGCTATGGAAGCCGGCTGGCAGGGCGACCATGTCGGCCCCGCGCACTGCGCGCCGCTGGCGGCGAACTACTTCAACATGCGCAAGACGACGATTTACGGTGGCTCGAACGAGGTCCAGCGCAACATCGTTTCGCAAGTGGTCCTGGGCTAAGGAGAATAAAAATGGACTTCGACTTTTCCGACGACCAGGAATCGCTGCGTGACGCGGTGCGCAAGTGGGTGGACAAGGGCTACACCTTCGAGCGCCGTCGCAGCACCGTGCAGGCGGGAGGGTTCTCGCGCGAGGCCTATGGCGAGATTGCCGAACTGGGCCTGTGTGGCCTGTACGTGCCCGAGGCGCACGACGGCCTGGGCATGGGCCCCATCGAAGGCATGGTGGTGATGGAAGAGCTGGGGCGCGGCATTGTGCTGGAGCCCTTTGCACAAACGCTGGTGGCCAGCGCGGTGCTGGGCAGCTATGCCCCGGCCGAAGTGCAGGCCGCCTGGCTGCCAAAAATCGCCAGCGGTGAGGCGCTCGTGGTGCTGGCCCATACCGAGCGCAAAGCCCGCTACCGGCTCGACGTTTGTGATGCAAAAGCCACACAGGCCAGCGCCGGATATACCTTGAGTGCTATTAAAAGCGTAGTCCCTGCAGGCGATGCGGCGGATGCTTTCCTGGTGCCTGCCCGCGTGGGCGACACGCTCGCGCTGTTCCTCGTGGAGCGCAACGCTGCCGGTGTATCGACCCGTGGCTACGGCACCCAGGATGGCAGCCGCGCGGCCGAACTCACCTGCAACAACAGCCCCGCCACGCTGGTCACGCTGGACGGCCTGGCCGCGCTGGAACATGCGGTGGACGTGGGCATTGCCGCGCTCTGCGCCGAAGCCGTGGGCGTGATGGACAAAACGCTGGACGTGACAGTGGAGTACATGAACACCCGCAAGCAGTTTGGCGTGGCCATTGCCACTTTCCAGGCGCTGCGGCACCGCGTGGCCGACATGAAGATGCAGCTGGAACTGGCCCGCTCGATGAGCTACTACGCCTCGCTCAAGCTCAACGCGCCGGCCGACGAACGCCGCCGCGCCTTGGCCCGCGCCAAATACCAGCTCGGCCAGTCGATGCGTTTTGTGGGCCAGCAGGCGGTGCAGCTGCACGGCGGCATTGGTGTGACGGACGAATACATCGTCAGCCACTACTTCAAGAAGCTCACCCAGCTGGAAATGACGTTTGGCGACACGCTGCACCAGCTCGGCGAGGTGTCGGCGCGCATGCAGGATTCGGCCGGCGTGTTCGCCTGAGGCCGGCGGCCACCACTCAGCGTGGTGTGGCCGTTTTTGCCGGCCGCGCCAGCACCAGGCCCAGTTCCAGCGCCGTCTCCACCACCTGGTTGACCGGGGGCACGTAGCCGTCGCGGATCCAGCACATCGCAATGTGCACCACGCCGCCAATCACGCCCGCCTGCAGCAGCGGATCGGGCTGCGCACCTGCGGGCGCCACCACCTGGGTGGTTGCCGCGCCAATCTGCGCCAGCGCCTGCTCGAAGGCGGCATCCACCGCCGGGCTCACGCCCCGGATTTCCATCAGGAACACCCGGGCCGGGCGCGGCTGGGCCTGCAGCGCCTGGAAATAGGCACGCAGCATGGCCCGTCCGCGCGCCGCAGCGTCACCCCCCGCTGCCTCGGCCGCAGCGGCAATCACCGCGAACAGCTGCGCATTGACATGGTGGAAACAGGCGATCAGCAGCGCCTCGCTGCTGGCAAATGACTCGTAGAAGTAGCGCTCGGTCAGGCCGGCTTCCTCACACACGGCCTTGACGGTGGCGCTGCGGTAGCCGCGCTCGCCATAGACCTCGATGGCGGCATCGATCAGCCGCACACGGCGCTGCGCCCGCCGCTCATCGGAGGCAATGCCACGGTAGCGGCGTGCAGCGTCGATCGCAGGTTCAGTGGCCAAGTCTCAATTGTGACATGAAGTCGTGTCAACTTATTTGACAATTCATTGTGTCAGAAAAACAGGAGCTTGTTTTCACCATGACCCCCACTGCAACCACCGCGGCCGCCGGCCTTCCACTGGACGTCCTCATCGTTGGCGCCGGCCTGTCCGGCATTGGCGCGGCCCGCCACCTGCAGCAGCGCTGCCCCGGCAAGAGCTTTGCGCTGCTCGAAGCCCGCGCGGCGCTGGGCGGCACCTGGGATTTGTTCCGCTACCCCGGCATCCGCTCCGATTCGGACATGCACACCCTGGGCTACAGCTTCAAGCCCTGGACGGCCGCCAAGGCCATTGCCGACGGCCCCTCCATCCTGAACTACATCCGTTCGGCCGCCGAAGAAACCGGCGTCACCAGCAAGATCCGCTACCGCCACACGGTCAAGCGCGCGGCGTGGTCGTCGGCGGAGGCGCTGTGGACGGTGGAATGCGAACAGCAGCTGGACGACGGCGTGAAGACCGTGCAGATCCAGGCCCGCTTCCTGTACCTGTGCAGCGGCTACTACAGCTATGCCGAAGGCCATGCGCCCGAATTTGCCGGCCAGGCCGATTTCCAGGGCCAGGTGGTGCACCCGCAGTTCTGGCCCGAGAAGCTGGACTACGCCAACAAGCAGGTGGTGGTGATTGGCAGTGGCGCCACCGCCGTCACGCTGGTGCCTTCCATGGCCGAGACCGCCGCGCATGTGACCATGCTGCAGCGCTCGCCCACCTACGTGGTCAGCCGCCCGGGCGAGGACGGCCTGGCCCAGCGGCTGCAGCGCCTGCTGCCCGACCGCCTGGCCTACGCCCTCACCCGCTGGAAAAACGTGGGGCTGGGCATGCTCTTCTTCCAGCTCGCCCGCCGCCGGCCGAACCGGGTCAAGCAGGTGCTCGTGCATCTGGCCCGCAAGCAGGCCGGCTCGGCGGTGGACGCGAGCCACTTCACGCCCACCTACAAGCCCTGGGACCAGCGCGTGTGTGTGGTGCCCGATGGCGACCTGTTCCGCCAGTTGCGTGCCGGCAAGGCCAGCGTGGTGACCGACACCATCGCCCGCTTCACACCCACCGGCCTCCAGCTCCACTCCGGCAAGGAACTGAAAGCCGATATCGTCGTCACCGCCACCGGCCTGAAACTCAATGCGCTGGGCGACATCGCCGTCACAGTGGACGGCACACCCTGCAATGCCAACCAGACGCTGGTGTACCGCGGCATGATGCTCGGCAACGTGCCCAACCTCGCCATGGCGTTTGGCTACACCAATGCCTCGTGGACACTGAAGGCCGACCTGACGGCCGAGCGCGTGTGCCGCCTGCTCAACCACATGGATGCCAAGGGCCTGCGCATGGCCGTGGCCCGCCCGGGTGACGGTGTGGAGCCGCAGCCTTTCCTGGACTTCAGTTCCGGCTATGTGCAGCGTGCCGCCGGCCTGCTGCCCAAGCAGGGCTCGCGCCGCCCCTGGCAGGTGTACCAGAACTACCTGCTGGACATGCTCAGCATCCGCTACAGCCGCATCGCCGATGGCGTGGTGCAGTTTTCCCGCTGAAGGAACCCCATGAACCTGCATAACCAAGTTGCCGTGCTGACCGGTGCGGGCAGTGGCATTGGCCGCGCGCTCGCCGTGCTGCTGGCCCAACGCGGCTGCCATCTTGCGCTGGCCGACATCGATACCGCTGCCCTGGCCCATACGGCCGGCCTGGCGGAAGCCTTTGGCGTGCGCGTCAGCCAGCATCCGCTGGACGTGGCCCAGCGCGAAGCCGTGGCCGCCCTGCCCGCCGCCGTGCTGGCGGTGCATGGCGGGGTGGATGTGCTGATCAACAACGCCGGTGTGGCCATGGGCGGCACCTTCGAGCAGGTCAGCGAGGACGATTTCGACTGGCTGATGGACATCAACTTCCACGGCGTGGTGCGCATGACCCGCGCCTTCCTGCCGCTGCTGCGCCAGCGCCGCGCCGCCCGCATCGTCAACCTCTCCAGCCTGTTCGGCCTCATCGCACCACCCGAGCAATGCGCCTACGCGGCCAGCAAGTTCGCCGTGCGCGGCTTCTCCAACGCGCTGCGCCATGAGCTGGCCATGGCCGGCTCCAGCGTGGGCGTGACGGTGGTACACCCCGGCGGCGTAGCCACCCACATCGCCAGCAGCGCCCGCATGGCCGATGGCCTGTCCTCCACCGACGTGGCCAAGCGCCAGGCCCTGAGCAAGAAGCTGCTGCGCATGTCGCCGGAAAAAGCGGCGGCCATCATCGTCCGCGCCGTGGAGCAGGACAAGGCCCGCGTCATCGTCGGCTGGGATGCCTGGTTTGCCGCACTGGTCGAGCGGCTGATGCCGGTGGGCTACTGGGGCCTGCTGGGCCGGAGGATGAAGCTGTGAATGCCGCGCTGTGGTCCCTCGGTGGCCTGCTCGCCCTCACCGCAGGCCTGGTGTTGTTCGCCTGGACCACCAACCGGCGCATCGACGCCGCCTTCCAGCCACCGGGCCGGTTCGTCGACGTGCCCGGTGCCCGCCTGCAGGTGGTGGACCGCGGCACCGGCCCGGCCATCCTGATGGTGCACGGCCTGGGCGGGCAGCTGCGCCACTTCACCTACGGCGTGGAGAAAAGGCTCGCGTCGCAGTTCCGCGTGATCGCGGTAGACCGGCCCGGCTCCGGCCATTCGCTGCGCCACGCCGGAGCCAGTGCCTCGCTGGAAACGCAGGCCGATGCCCTGGCCGCACTGCTCGACAAGCTCGGCGTAGCCCAAGCCACCGTGGTGGGCCACTCGTTGGGCGGCGCCATTGCGCTCATGCTGGCAGCGCGCCACCCGCAGCGGGTGAACGCGCTGGCCCTGGTCGCGCCCCTGACGCACACCCCCGAAGGCCTGCCGCC
>DASWYJ010000305.1:0-6367 GCA_036405035.1 Burkholderiaceae bacterium | reverse complement strand
GGCGCCCGGCGCGCCGGGTGTCTCGCCCGCCGCCAAAATCCTCACGGTCGACGCCGAATCGGCGGGCCAGCGCCTCGATAATTTCCTGCTGCGCCACCTCAAGGGCGTGCCCAAGACCCATGTGTACCGCATCATCCGCAGTGGCGAGGTGCGCATCAACAAGGGCCGGGTGGCCGCCGATACCCGCGTGGCGGCCGGTGATCAGGTGCGCCTGCCGCCCGTCCGCCTGCCTGAACGCGTGGTCGATCCGGAGCAGGCTGGAATCCGGGCGGCTCCGGCGCGCGAATTCCCCGTGCTGCTCGAGGACGAGCATATGCTAGCCATTGCCAAACCGGCTGGGGTGGCGGTGCATGGCGGCAGCGGTGTGAGTTTCGGCGTGATCGAGCAGTTGCGCATGGCCCGGCCCCAGGCGAAGTTCCTGGAACTGGTGCATCGGCTGGACCGGGAGACGTCGGGCATCCTGCTGGTGGCCAAGAAACGCAGCGCGCTGCTGGCGCTGCAGGACCAGTTGCGCGAGCGGCAGGGCGACAAGGCCATGGGGAAGACCTATCTTGCATTGGTGCGGGGAGCCTGGCTGGCGAGCAACAAGGTGATCGATCTGCCGCTGCACAAGTACCTGGATGCCCAGGGCGAGCGCCGGGTCAAGGTGGTGGCCAAGGACGACCCCGATGGCATGCGCGCGATCACCCTGGTGAAGGTGGCGCAGCGGCTGCCCGGCTACACCCTGCTGGAAGTGACCATCAAGACCGGCCGCACGCACCAGATTCGGGTGCACCTGGCGTCCCAGGGACTGCCGATCGCCGGCGACGACAAATACGGTGATTTCGAAGCCAACCGGCTGCTGCAGAAACAGCCGGGGGGGGCGGCGCTGAAGCGCATGTTCCTGCATGCGTGGCGGCTGCATTTCAACCACCCGGCCACGGGCGTGCGCACAGAATTGGTCACCGAACTGCCGCCCGATCTGCAACAATTCCTGGCCCATGCCTCTGCCACGCCCTGATTCACCGGCCACCCCCCGCCGGCGCCGCTATGACCTGATTGCTTTCGACTGGGACGGGACGCTGTTCGATTCGACCGCGCTGATTACCCGCTGCATCCAGGCCGCTGTGCGCGACGTGGGTGGCACCGTGCCCAGCGACCGCCAGGCCGCGTACGTGATCGGCATGGGGCTGATGCAGGCCCTGGCCCATGCGGCGCCGGATGTGCCGGCCGAGCGGTATCCGCTGCTGGGCCAGCGTTACCGGCACCACTATACGCAGCACCAGAACGATCTCAGCCTGTTTGACGGCGTGCTCGAGATGCTGGCCGGCCTGCGCACCCGCCAGCACCTGCTGGCGGTGGCAACGGGCAAATCCCGCGCCGGGCTGGACGAGGTGTTGACGGCGGTGGCCTTGCGCGGCCTGTTCGATGCATCGCGCACGGCCGACGAGACCGCCGGCAAGCCCCATCCCCGCATGCTGCAGGAACTGATGCGGGAATTCGGCGTGCCGCCGGAGCGCACGCTGATGGTGGGCGATACCACCCACGACCTGCAGATGGCGGCCAATGCGGGCTGCGCCAGTGTTGCGGTGAGCTACGGTGCACATACGCCGGACAGCTTTGCTGCGCTGTCGCCGCTGTGCATCGTGCATTCGGTGCGCGAACTGGATGCCTGGCTGCGCGCCGAAGGCTAGGCTGCACTTTCGCATGGACGCCACCATTCCCCTGTGCAACGGCCACGATCTGCAGGACGGCGGCGAGGCGGTGCCGTTCGACGTGGTCTATGCCGGCCAGACCTGCCGGGCCTTCGCCATCCGCTTTCGTGGCGTGGCCTATGCCTACCTGAACCGCTGTGCCCACGTGGCGATGGAAATGGACTACCAGCCCAACCGCTTTTTTGACGATACCGGGCAATGGCTGCTCTGCGCCACCCATGGTGCGGTGTACCGTCCGGATACCGGGCAGTGTGCCGGCGGCCCCTGCCGCGGCGGCCTGGTCGCAATACGTCTCAGCGAAGGTGATGGTGTGGTCTGCTGGCATACTGCCTACAACCTCAAGCCCGTCGAGTTTTGAAATGACCGAACCCGTAATGTCCGACCCCCAAGGCATAGAACCCACTGCCAACCATGCTGCCCGCCCCGCCGGATGGGAGCGGGGTGTGCTCGAGAAACTGGCACTGGCCACGCTGGCCGAACAGCGCAGCAGCCGGCGCTGGCGGATTTTCTTCCGGTTGGCCTGGCTGCTGGTGTTTGCCGCCGTCGTCTGGGGCATGCTGGGCCGGCCCGGCCGCACTGCATCGGAAAGCTCGGCGCCCCACACTGCGGTGGTGGCCATCAAGGGTGAAATTGCCTCCGACGTCGAGGCCAGCGCCGAACTGGTGATCGATGCGCTGCGCGCGGCGTTCGAGGACAGTGGTTCCCTTGGCGTGGTGCTGCTGATCAATTCACCCGGTGGCAGCCCGGTGCAGGCCGGCATGATCAACGATGAAGTGATGCGTCTGAAGGCCATCCACAAGAAGCCGGTGTACGCGGTTGTCGAGGAGTCGTGTGCGTCGGCGGCGTATTACATCGCCGTATCGGCCGACAAGATTTATGTGAACAAGGCCAGTGTCGTCGGCAGCATTGGTGTGCTGATGGACGGTTTTGGATTCACCGGCCTGATGGACAAGCTCGGCATTGAGCGCCGGCTGATGACGGCCGGTGAAAACAAGGGCTTCCTGGATCCGTTCAGCCCGCAGACCGAGAAGCACCGGGTTTTCGCGCAAACCCTGCTGAACCAGGTGCACCGGCAGTTCATCGACGTGGTGAAGGCCGGCCGCGGTGAACGCCTGAAAGAGACGCCGGAGACGTTTACCGGCCTGTTCTGGAGCGGCCAGCAGGCCATCGAACTGGGGCTGGCCGATCAGCTCGGCAGCCTGGACTACGTGGCACGCGAGGTGATCAAGGCCGAAGATCTGGTGGACTACACCCGCAAGGAAAATGTGGCCGAGCGGCTTGCCAAGCGGTTTGGCGCGTCCATCGGCGAGGGCATGGTCCATGCCCTGAAGGTGATTCCGAACGTCCGCTGAGCCGGTCAGCGCCCGATCACGAATACCGCAGGCAATGCGCCGCCGGCCCAGGGGGCGGCCTGCCTCCAGCCCTTGACGGTCTGGCTGCGGATGCCGGCCTGCGGCAATGTCAGCCCGCTGGCCACGGCCAGACAGGTGTTGTGTTGGAGCGTCTGCAGCAGGGCCTGCAGCAGCGCGGCATTGCGGTAGGGCGTTTCAATGAAGATCTGCGACTGCCCGGTTTTCAGTGCGAGCGATTCCAGCGCCCGGATGCGCTGCACCCGTTCGGTGGGGTCCTGCGGCAGATAGCCGACAAACGCGAAGTTCTGTCCGTTCAGGCCGCTGGCTGCCAACGCCAGCAGCAGCGAGACCGGTCCTACCAGCGGCACCACCGCAATGCCCAGCGCATGTGCCGCGCGCACGACCGAGGAGCCCGGATCGGCAATGGCGGGCATGCCGGCTTCGCTGACCAGTCCGACATCTTGGCCCCGCAGCGCCGGCCCCAGCAGTCCGCTGGCATCGAATCCGCCCTGGTGGTCGCCCTTCTTGTGCACGGCGTGGGGCAGCTCGGTGATGTGCAGGGCCTGCAGCGGGCAGGCCAGCGGAAACAGCGCATCGACACGCTTCAGGTAGGCCCGGGTCGTCTTGGCGTTTTCACAGATCCAGTGTTCGAGCCGGGCTGCCGTCTGCAGCGTGCCGGCGGGCAGCACGGCGGCCAGCGGTGCCGGTGTGCTGCAACCGAAGTCGAGCGGAGCGGGGACCAGGTAAAGCGTGCCCACCGGTGTTGCATCCGGCTGGGGCAGCGGTACCACATCACCGCTGGATCGGGGGTCGGCGTGTGTCATGCAGGAATGCGCAGGCCGGCGGCGCGCAGCAGGGTGCAGGTGCGGATCAGCGGCAGGCCGATCAGCGCCGTGGGGTCATCGCTGTCGATGGCGGCGAGCAGGGCGATGCCCAGCCCTTCGCTTTTGGCGCTGCCGGCACAGTCATAGGGGGTTTCGGCATGCAGATAGTCGTCGATCTCCTGGTCGCCGAGATCGCGAAACCGCACCCGCACGGGCGCCAGCAGGGATTGCGCGAAGCCGCTTTCCTGGCACACCACCGCCACTGCGGTGTGGAAAACCACCGTTTGCCCCCGCATGCGGCGCAGCTGCGCTACGGCTTTCTCGTGGGTTCCCGGTTTGCCTAGCGGTTCCCCATGCAGATCGGCGACCTGATCGGAGCCGATCACGATGGCCTGCGGCCGGCGGGTCGCCACTACACGCGCCTTGGCCAGCGCGAGGCGTTCGGCCAGTGCGGCCGGTGTTTCGCCGGCAAGTGGGGTTTCGTCCACATCCGGCGCTTCGGTGGTGAAGGGCAGCCGCAGCCGCAGCAGCAACTCCTGGCGGTAGCGCGAGGTCGAGCCCAGTACCAGGGGCCGGGTCATGGTGGCGGGGAGTGCATCGGAGACGCGTGAAGGGGGCGCATCGGTCATCCTTTGATTCTCTTACACTCGGATCATGAGCAAGAAATTTCTGCCGGAAGCCCTGTGCGTGCGGACATTCGCACATGCCGGAGCGGTCCTGGCAGTATCCGATCCGCTGGTGCAATACCCGCGCCTGGCCAATGAATGCAGCACGCCACCGACCGACCGGCTGGTGGTGTGGTCGGCCCGCGGCGAGCTGCGGACCAGCGAGACCCGGGCCGAGGAGGTGTGGCTGCATCTGGAGGCCCAGGCCCATGTGCCGCTGACCTGCCAGCGATGCCTGACGCCGGCCGAGGTGCCGCTCCAGGTCACGCGGGCATTCCGGTTCGTCGCCGATGAGGCCACGGCCGAGGCGGAAGATGATGGCGCCGAAGAGGACCTGCTGGCCATCAGCGCTGCGTTTGATCTGCGCGCGCTGGTGGAAGACGAGTTGTTGATGGAATTGCCCCTGGTGCCGCGGCATTCCGTCTGCCCGGTGGCGGTGCCAACGCAGGCCGGTGAGGGCGAACTGGTGACCGAAAAGCCCAATCCTTTTGCGGTGCTGGCCGGGTTGCAGACCCGCAAATTGAATTAAATCAACTACTTGGGCTATAATTGAAGGCTTCGTATGCTGTGCCACCTGGTGTGGGCATGTGTACTATCACCCACCCATTCAACCCAGGAGCGGATCATGGCCGTCCAGCAGAATAAAAAATCTCCCTCGAAGCGCGGTATGCACCGTTCGCACAACGCGCTGAACGTGCCCGGCATTGCCGTGGAGCCCACCACCGGTGAAACCCACCTGCGCCACCATATCAGCCCGAACGGCTTTTACCGCGGCCGCCAGGTTCTGAAGAACAAGTCCGAAGCCTGATTGCAGGCATCCGCACCAGGCCCGAAGCTACCGCAACGTAGCGTCGGGCCTTTGTTTTGGTGCGTCCCGCGCAATTTGCTTCCGACAACCACGCCGATCGCCGCATGATCACCATCGCCGTCGATTGCATGGGCGGGGACCATGGTCCCCGTGTGACGCTACCCGCATGCCGCGCCTTTCTGGATGGCCATGCGGAGGCGCACCTGTTGCTCGTGGGCTTGCCGGAGCGTCTGGCGGGGTTTGTCCATCCGCGCGCCACGGTAGTTGCCGCCAGCGAAGTGGTCGGCATGGACGATACCGTCGAAGTGGCGTTGCGCCGCAAAAAAGACTCCTCGATGCGGGTTGCCATTCACCAGGTGAAGGCGGGGGCTGCTCAGGTTGCCTTATCTGCCGGCAATACGGGCGCATTGATGGCGATTGCACGCTATCTTCTTAAAACGCTCGATGGCATCGATCGACCCGCCATCGCCACCCAGATGCCCAATGCCCGGGGTGGCGCAACCACCGTGCTGGATCTCGGTGCCAATGTGGATTGCACGGCGGAGCACCTGCTGCAGTTTGCCGTCATGGGTTCCGCCCTTGTATCCGCCATCAAGAATGACACGCAACCCGTGGTCGGGCTGCTCAATATTGGTGAAGAAGTCATTAAAGGTGGCGATACGATCAAGAAAGCCGGTGAATTGTTGCGATCTGCTTCCAATTCCGGCGATCTGAATTTCTATGGCAACGTCGAAGGCAACGACATCTTCAAGGGAACGGTGGATATCGTTGTCTGTGACGGTTTTGTGGGAAATGTGGCGCTGAAGGCCAGCGAAGGCCTCGCTTCCATGATTGGAGATTTTTTGCGCGCCGAGTTCTCACGCAATATTTTCTCGAAAATGGCGGCAGTTTGCGCTTATCCCGTTTTATCTGCTTTTAAAAAGCGTGTTGACCATCGGCGTTACAACGGCGCAGCATTGCTGGGGTTGCGCGGTCTGGTGTTCAAGAGCCATGGCTCGGCGGATGCCTTTGCGTTCGAGCAGGC
>DASWYJ010000304.1:0-2589 GCA_036405035.1 Burkholderiaceae bacterium | reverse complement strand
GCAGGCGGCACAGCGCGACGCGGCGCTTCTCGCCGCCGGAGAGCACACCGATGTTGGCGTCCCACGGTGGCAGGCGCAGCGCGTCGGCGGCGATCTCGAGCTGGTGCTCGGAGTCGGTGCCGGCGGTGGCGATGATGGCCTCCAGCTCGGCCTGCTCGGCGGCCAGCGCGTCGAAGTCAGCGTCTTCTTCGCCGTAGGCCACATAGACCTCTTCCAGCCGGGCACGGGCGGCGTAGACCTTTTCCATGGCCGATTCCAGGCTCTCGCGCACCGTCTGGGTCGGGTCGAGCTGGGGCTCCTGCGGCAGGTAACCGATGTTCAGGCCGGCCATGGGGATGGCCTCGCCCTCGATTTCCTTGTCCACACCGGCCATGATCTTCAGCAGCGTGGATTTGCCGGAACCGTTGGTGCCCAGCACGCCGATCTTGGCGCCGGGGAAAAAGCTCAGGGAAATGTCCTTGAGGATGTGGCGCTTCGGCGGCACGATCTTGCCGACGCGGTTCATGGTGAAGACGTACTGGGCCATGGGGGTTGTGCAGTTCTGTAGGAGAAAACCTCCAATTATCCCAGCAAGCACCCGACCCGCGCGCTTCGTGCGACAATAAGCGCTGTTGTGGACGTCAGTTGCCCACACATCAGCACCATGCTGGGGCTGTGCCACCGATACCCGGTTGGCAAAACGCCCACCCTGAAACCCATCTGGCCCTGACTGACGGAATGCTTCCCGCCTTCCGACTGGCCGATACCCCAGCGCCCGAAGCGGGCGCGCCTCCATGAACTTTGAAGAACTGAATCTGGCCCCGGCCATCGTGAAAGCCGTGCGTGAGCAAGGCTACGAGAATCCCACCCCCATCCAGGCCCAGGCCATTCCCTCGGTGCTCGAGGGCCGCGACCTGCTTGGCGGCGCCCAGACCGGCACCGGCAAAACGGCGGCCTTCATGCTGCCCATCCTGCAGATCCTGTCGGTCAACGACGGCGTCAAGAACAAATTTGGCGGCACCGGCATCCGCGCGCTGGTGCTGACCCCCACCCGGGAACTGGCCGCCCAGGTCGAGGAATCGGCCCGCGTGTACGGCAAGTACCTGGATCTCAAGTCCACCGTGATTTTCGGCGGCGTGGGCATGAACCCGCAGATCAGCAAGCTCAAGAGCGGCGTCGACATCCTGGTGGCCACCCCCGGCCGCCTGCTGGACCTGTCGCAGCAGGGCATGCTGGACCTGTCCACCGTGGAAGTGCTGGTGCTCGACGAAGCCGACCGCATGCTGGACATGGGCTTCATCCACGACGTGAAGAAGGTGCTGGCCCTGGTGCCCAAGAACAAGCAGAGCCTGCTGTTCTCGGCCACTTTCAGCGACGAGATCCGTGACCTGGCCGCCGGCCTGCTGCACGACCCGCTGCACATCCAGGTCACGCCGCGCAACACCACAGTGCAGCGCATCACCCAGGTCGTCCACCCGGTCGGCCGGGGCAAGAAGAAGGCGCTGCTGGCCCACATCATCCAGCAGCACAACTGGAGCCAGGTGCTGGTGTTCACCCGCACCAAGTTCGGCGCCAACAGCGTGGCCGAATTCCTCACGAAGAACGGCATCAGCGCCATGGCGCTGCACGGCAACAAGAGCCAGACCGCCCGCACCCAGGCGCTGGCCGGCTTCAAGAGCGGCACCATCCGTGCGCTGGTGGCCACCGACATCGCCGCCCGCGGCATCGACATCGACGAGCTGCCGCACGTGGTGAACTACGAAATCCCGAATGTGCAGGAAGACTATGTGCACCGCATCGGCCGTACCGGCCGCGCCGGCAACAGCGGCGAAGCGGTCAACCTGGTCTGCCTGGACGAAGAAGGCTTCATGCAGGAGATCGAGCGCTTCACCAAGCAGACGATCCCGGTGCAGGTCGTTGAAGGCTTCGGCCCCGAGGCTGGCGAAAAGGCTGAGCCCATTGCCATGGGCCGGCAGACCATCTGGGGCGGCGCAGGCCGCCCGCCGAGCCGTGAAGTGATGCAGGCCGCCGCCAAGGCCGCCCGCAGCGAAATGATGCAGCGCATGCGCGAAAACAAGGCAGCACCCGGTGGTGGCCGTGGCGCTGGCGGCGGCGGTGGTGGCAATGGCGGCGGTGGCCGCAGCCAGGGCCCGCGTCCGCAAGGCCAGGGCCGGCCGGCGCAGAGCCAGTCTGGCCGCGGCTATGGCGGTGGCGGTGGGCAAGGTGGCAGCCAGCCACGCCGCCCCGATGCCCACATGGGCACGGCCCTCGGCGGCCATCTGGGCAACCCGTCCAGCGGCAACCCGCAGCGCCAGCCCGATCCGCTGCGCACCAGCATCGACAGCATGGCCGAACGCGGCCGCCGCGGTGGTGGTGGCGGCCGTCCTGGTGGTGGCCGCTCCGGCGGTGGTGGTGGTTTTGGTGGTGGTCGTCCGGGCAATCCGACACGCTCCTACGGCCGCTGATACCTGCGCCCCTCTTCCAAAGCCACACCGTGCCGGGCACGGTGTGGCTTTTTTCATGCCGGGCGCGCGGCAGTTGTTTCCAGATACCGCCACCGCAGGGCGGGCCTGCCCCGGCCATCCGCGCCACAATGGCATGCCCCACCCC